>CAJZGQ010000105.1 GCA_916048115.1 uncultured Streptococcus sp.
ATTTCAAAACCAAGGGTTGTTTTCTTGAGCATGAACCAAATAACTGCAACGGCAATGAGAGCAAAGAAAATACCAATATTCATCCGCGAGTTACCAGTCAACTCAGCCAACCAAGGTGTCTGGTAGGTTGCATTAGCCCCAACACGAATGGTCGAATCTGTACTTTGCATAAAGTCTTTAGGGAAGGCATGGATAAAGGCATTCCCTACATACAAGACAATGTAGTTCATCATGATGGTTACGATAACCTCTGACGTCCCGAGATAAGCTCTCAAAACACCTGGAATAGCTCCGACAATCCCACCAGCAATCAAGGCAATCACGATAGTTGCTAGAATCATCAAGGGACGTGGCATATCTGGATGCGACAGGGCAAACCAACCACTGAGAATCCAACCTGCCAAAGCCTGACCAGGAAGCCCGACGTTAAAGAAACCTGCTCGGCTGGCAACGGCAAAGCCAAGACCAATCAAGACCAAAGGCCCCATAGCACGGAAGATTTCTCCAATTCCACGCAGGCTACCAAAGGCTGTATAGAACAATTCTTCGTAGCCCCAAATAGCATCATAACCGAAGATCCACATGACAATGGCTCCGAGTAAAATTCCTAGGAAGACAGAAATCAAGGGAACCGAAATTTGTTGTAATTTTTTAGACATCACTCTTCTCCTTTCCCAAGTTTCCACCAGCCATCAAGACACCAAGTTCTTGTTTATTGGTTGTTTCTGGTGATACAATACCTTGAATCTTACCATCGTGGATAACGGCAATACGGTCTGAGACGTTTAAAATCTCATCCAATTCAAAGCTGACAACAAGGACAGCCTTCCCATTATCACGCTCTTCAATCAAGCGTTTGTGGATATATTCAATGGCACCGACATCCAACCCACGAGTTGGCTGGCTGACGATAAGGAGATCAGGATCACGATCAATTTCACGAGCAATAATTGCTTTTTGTTGATTTCCTCCTGAGAGTGCAGCCGCAGGAACAAATTCACTGGCAGCACGAACATCAAACTCTTCCATTAACTTTTTAGCATAAGAAGTAATATTTGAATAGTTCAAAATTCCATTTTTACTATGTGGTTCTTTGTAGTAGGTTTGAAGGGCAATATTTTCAGAAATCATCATCTCTAAAATCAAACCATCACGGTGACGGTCTTCTGGAACGTGCCCAACACTTAGCTCTGTAATTTGTCGTGGATGCAAGCCTACAATTGAATCTCCTTTTAGCTCAATGCTACCAGATTCAACCTTGCGAAGACCTGTAATGGCTTGAATCAGTTCAGACTGACCATTTCCATCAATCCCCGCAATCCCAACAATCTCTCCAGCACGAACATCCAAGGACAGATTTTTCACAGCTGGGACACCGCGGTTTTCATTGACCACCAAGTCTGTAATAGACAAGACCACTTCTTTTGGTTGAGAGGCTTGTTTCTCCGTTTTAAAGGAAACAGAACGTCCCACCATCATTTCTGCCAAATCAGCATTGGTAGCCCCTGCAATTTCGACGGTTTCAATTGATTTCCCACGACGGATAACTGTAACGCGGTCAGAAACTGCGCGAATCTCGTCCAACTTGTGGGTGATCAAGATAATTGATTTTCCTTCTTTGACAAGATTTTTCATAATAGCCATCAACTCATCAATTTCTGATGGAGTCAAAACAGCCGTTGGTTCGTCAAAGATAAGGATATCAGCCCCCCGATAAAGGGTTTTTAAAATTTCTACACGTTGTTGGGCTCCAACTGAGATATCTGCCACCTTGGCAGAAGGGTCAACAGCTAAGCCATAACGTTCAGAAAGAGCCTTGATTTCTTTGCTAGCTCCAGCAATATCTAGTACACCATTTTTAGTCAATTCACTTCCTAAAATGATGTTTTCAGCCACCGTGAAAGCTTCTACCAACATAAAGTGCTGGTGAACCATTCCGATTCCCAAGCCAGCTGCTTTAGATGGTGAATCGAGATTGACAACTTGACCGTTGACCGCGATTTCACCACTAGTTGGTTCAAGAAGCCCTGCTAACATGTTCATGAGCGTGGACTTTCCAGCCCCATTTTCTCCTAAAAGTGCATGAATTTCACCTTTTCGTAGGTGCAGGTTGATTTTGTCGTTGGCAACAAATTCACCAAACACCTTGGTAATATCACGCATCTCAATGACATTTTCGTGTGCCATGTGCTCTTCCTTTCAGAGTCTTATTTTATTTCAATAAAACTTGCTAGTTTGTCTAGTAGCAAGCTTTACTGAGACAAAATGACTTTGTCTCAACTCTTAAAAAAGCGGCCGAGGGCCGCTTCCTAAGAAATGACTTCCATCCATTATTTTGCAGGAACTTTTACGCTTCCATCAAGGATTTTAGCTTTAGCATCTTCGACAGCTTTTTTACCTTCTTCTGAAAGGTTTGTTACTGCCAAGTCAACCCCTTTATCTTTCAATGAGTAAACGATCACTTGACCGCCAGGGAATTCACCTTTTTCTGCCTTGTTAGAAATATCTTTTACAGTTGTACCAACTTGTTTCAAAGTAGATACAAGAACAAAGTTTGATTCTTTACCATCTTTAGAAGTGTATTTACCTTCTGCCTCTTGGTCACGGTCAACACCGATAACCCAAACTTTTTCACTTTCAGGACGGCTCTCGTTGAGTGATTTTGCTTCTGCAAAGACACCAGCACCTGTTCCACCTGCTGCCTGGTAAACAACGTCTGCACCAGCCGCGTATTGTGCTGCTGCAATTGTTTTACCTTTAGCAGCATCACCAAATGAACCAGCGTAGTCAACTTGTACTTTGATAGATGGATCTACTGACTCAACACCAGCTTTAAATCCAGCTGCAAAACGTGAGATAACTTCAGACTCAATACCACCTACAAAACCAACTTGTTTTGTTTTAGTTGTTTTAGCCGCTGCAACTCCCGCAAGGTAAGCAGCTTCGTTATCAGCAAATGTTACGCTAGCAACATTCTTTTGATCTTTAATCACATCATCAATCAAGACATAGTTCAAATCAGAGTGGTCTTTTGCTGCTTCTTCAACCGCATTGTGAAGGGCAAAACCAACACCGAAGATTAGGTTGTAACTTCCAGCCGCTTGTTGCAAGTTGTTAGCGTAGTCAGCTTCACTTGTTGATTGGAAGTAAGTGAAACCTTTATCTTTTGAAAGATTGTGTTCTTTACCCCAAGCCTGCAAACCTTCCCAAGCTGATTGGTTGAATGATTTGTCATCAACACCACCAGTATCAGTGACGATTGCTGCTTTTGTCTTCACATCAGAAGATGAAGCTGCGTTACGAGAAGAGCGGTTACCACATGCAGCAAGTCCAACTGCTGCCACTGCAACTAGACCAAGGCCTAGCCATTGTTTCTTGTTCATTACTGAACCTCCTAAATAAGATGTGCAACGATGTTGCAAGTATGGATTGATTGGTCACAAGGACCGTGCCACTCAAAGAGCGACTCAGACTAGTTTAAGTCTGTAAAAGAATATGGAAGTAATTCCCCGACCGTCATCTCGACCGTCGATTTATCTTTTGCGACTAAGGTCACTTTTAGATCTTGTTCAAAAAATTCGACCATTACTTGGCGACAAGCACCACATGGTGAGATTGGTTTTTCAGTCTGTCCATAGACAATCAATTCTGAAAACTCTCTTTGACCTTCAGATATAGCCTTAAAAATGGCTGTTCTCTCACCGCAATTGGTCAAAGGATAGCTAGCATTTTCGATATTCACTCCCGTGTAAACACTTCCGTCTTTGGCTACTAAAACTGCTCCGATAGGAAAGTGAGAATAGGGGAC
>CAJZGQ010000106.1 GCA_916048115.1 uncultured Streptococcus sp.
GATATCATCCAAGCCGTTGAGCAATTTGTGCTTCCAATCTTGATCGATCTCAAAGTGAAACTCTCCAACGGGAGAGATGATCTTCTGCTCTTCCAAATCCACCGTCACTGGATCTGTCGGCTTCAAACTTGCCAATTGTTGACGAACCTCAAGCGGTTGTACAATAGGCAGCATACCATTATTAAGCTCATTATTGTAATGAATATCTCCGAAGGATCCAGCGATAACGACCTTAAAGCCATAATCTGCCAAAGCCCAAGCTGCGTGCTCCCGAGAGGAGCCAGCCCCAAAATTGTCACCAGTAATCAAAATAGTTGCCTGGCGGTATTCTGCCTTGTTAAAGATGAAATCTGGATCCTCGGTATACTGATCATCCAAATAACGCCAAGCATACATGAGGTATTTACCAAAACCTTTTTTATCAATCAACTTCAAGAATTGTTTGGGGAGGATTTGGTCGGTATCAATATTATCGTTCATCAAGGGAACCGTTGTCCCCGTATAAATGGTAAATTTCTCCATGCTTCCTCCTTTTACTCGACTTCTGGCAATTGGCGCACATCGACAAAGCGACCAGCAATTGCTGCTGCGGCGGCCATAGCAGGGCTACAGAGATGGGTCTTGGCCCCAAACCCTTGGCGATCTTCAAAGTTTCGATTGCTAGTAGAGGCACAGTGGACGCCATCTGGCACCTTGTCTGGGTTCATCCCGAGACACATCGAGCAACCTGGATCACGCCATTCAAAGCCTGCATCCATAAAGATTTGATCCAATCCCAACTTTTCAGCGGCTTGCTTGACTGGACGAGAGCCAGGTACGACAATGGCTGTTAAGTTGGGCGCGATTTTTTTACCTTTCACAAACTTGGCTGCCAGCTCTAAATCACTGAGACGCGCATTGGTACAGGAACCGATAAAGATATAGCCCAATTCAATGTCTGCTGGTTTTTGACCAGGTTCTAAATCCATATAATGATAAGCCCGTTCATCATTCATGTCCCGAATCTCTGGGAAGGGTGTTTCAAAGTCCACTCCCATAGAAGGATTGGTCCCCCAAGTCACCATCGGAGCTAGTTCAGATACATCCAAGCGGATGACCTTGTCATAAACGGCATCGTCATCACTGACCAGAGTCTTCCAGTCAGCTACTGCGGCCTCAAAATCACTTGGCACACATTCGCGTCCCTGAAGGTAGTCAAAGGTCGTCTCATCTGGATTCATGATCCCCATTTTGGATCCAAACTCGATCGACATATTGCAGATGGTCATGCGTTCTTCCATGGTCAAGCGATCAATCGCTTCTCCCCTATACTCTACGACATAACCAACTCCACACGCAACACCGTAACGCGCTATCAAAGCCAAGATGTAATCTTTTGAATAGATCCCTTTTTGTGGGGTTCCGGTGAATTCGACCAACATCTTCTTTGGTTTGACTTGCCAGATGGTTTGTGTGGCAAAGACATGCTCCACTTCACTGGTTCCAATCCCAAAGGCAATGGCACCGAAGGCTCCGTGGGTTGCGGTGTGACTGTCTCCACAGACAATAAATTTTCCTGGCTGGGTCCGACCAGTTTCTGGGCCTATCATATGCACGATTCCTTGCTTAGCAGAACCGTGACCTGCATGATCAATCCCAAATTCCACTACATTTTCAGCTAATTTATCAATCTGGGCTTTTGAAATGACATCTCGGATATCAAAAATATTGACCGTTGGAACATTATGATCAAAGGTTCCAAAGGTTAAATCGGGTCGTCGAACCTTGCGTCCTGTATCCCGTAATCCTTGAAAGGCTTGGGGACTCGTCACTTCGTGGATATAGTGTTGGTCTACATACATGAGTTGGGGTTGCCCTTCCACTCCTGTAATCACGTGGCGGTCCCAAAGTTTATCAAAGATAGATTTTCCACTCATCGTCTTTCTCCATTTATCTTCTTGTTAGGAAATCCATTGAAGGATTAGAAAGAGGACACCTGCTAAGAGAAGGCTACTCATCCACCAGGTGGCTTGGAAATACCATTTCCGTACCTTGTGGTGAAAGAGATGCCCACCTAGAAGAGCTCCAAATCCACCAAGTAGCCAGCTCTCGAGTAAGAGGACCTTTTCAGGAATCCGCCATCTGTTTTGGATGGCTTTTCGCTTATCTAAGCCATAGGTCAGAAAGACCATACCATTCCAAAGAGCAATGACCAGTAAACAGCGATCTCTCCAAGTCATCTTAGAGATTCCTTATAATAGCTGCTGTCATATCTGCAGTAGAAGCCTGTCCACCTAGATCCCGTGTCAAGATTCCTTGATTCAAGGTTTGATTGACAGCTTCTTCGATCATTTCTGCACCTGCCGTTTCTCCAAAACTGTCTCGGAGCATCATGGCAACGGACAGGATCATGGAAATCGGATTGGCAATGCCTTGACCAGCAATATCAGGTGCTGAACCATGAATCGGTTCATACATACTTGGTCCTTTGTCAGAATGACTGGCAGACGGCATCACGCCTAGTGTTCCAGGAAGGACACTCGATTCGTCCGATAAGATATCTCCAAATAAATTCTCTGTTACGACGACATCAAAGCGTGCTGGATTGGTAATCATGATCATAGCCGCACTATCGACAAGCTGGTGCTCTAAGGTCACATCTGGAAATTCTTTGGCAACTTCTTCTGCTACTTGGCGCCATAATTTAGACGTTGCAAGGACATTTTGCTTATCGATACTGGTCACTTTCTTGCCACGTCCTTGCGCAATCTTGAAGGCTTGGCGCATAATCCGACGGATTTCTTCTGCACTGTAATCATTGATATCGCGCGCTGTATCTTCTTTCAAGATATGCTCTCCAAAGTAAATCCCACCTGTCAATTCACGTACAACCACGAAGTCGACACCCTCGATACGCTCTGGTTTCAAAGGAGACAGGTGTTTCAAGGCGTCAAAAATCCGTACAGGTCGAATATTTGCAAAAAGATTTAATTCCTTGCGAATAGCGAGCAGGCCTTGTTCTGGACGAACAGGAGCATGGTCATACTCTGGACTCCCGATAGCTGCGAGAAGAATAGCATCCGCTCCTTTAGCTGCTTCTAGAGTATCTTGGGGAAGTGGGTGGCCAGCGGCATCAATCCCAGCACCCCCAAAAGGTTTGTCTTCTAGGCTATAATCAAAGCCAATTTTGGGAGCAACGGCTGCGAGAACCTCTAGTCCAGCTGCCATGATCTCAGGGCCAATCCCATCTCCTGCAAGTGTTACAATTTTCTTTGTCATGTTCATTTCCTCTTAGGCTTGTGGAAGATCCCGGTAAGAGACAGTTCGTCCCATTTCACCCGCATTCTCTTTTTGAACTAGCGTGTTAGCATTGATATAAGCAATAGCAGAGGCTTTTAATACGTCAAAATCCAAACCAGAGGCATTGAAGATCGTATCTGTATCGACATTTTCCACTGATACCAAGACACGGGCTTGGGCGTCGATCCCATCTGTCACTGCATCGATATTGTAAGATGTCAAGCGAACGGTTTGGTTGAAGAATTTATCAATCGCATTAAAGATGGCTTCAACCGACCCTTGACCATTGGCAAGGAAATCAAGCACTTCCCCTTCTTCATTGCTGAGGCTAACTGCTGCTGTAATTGTTTCGTCTGCATTGGTTGTCAAGCGGAGGTCATTAAATTGGAATCCTTCTGGATTTTCCACTGCAGTACCGGCAACAAGGGCGCGGATATCGGCATCTGTGATTTCGTGTTTCTTGTCTGCCA
>CAJZGQ010000107.1 GCA_916048115.1 uncultured Streptococcus sp.
TCTGCATTGATTTTTTTCGTACGAATCGTTTCTTTGATCTGACCAATCATTTCAGGGTCAGCGAGAACCATCATATGCGCATCAAAAACTTGCGCTGCTTCTTCACCAAGGCTTGCTACTGCATTCTCCCGAATAAGAGAAAGCTCGTTTTGTGAAGCTTCAAGAGCTGCATCCAAACGAGCTTCTTCTGCACTTGTATCTTCGACTGAAACAGTCTCAAATGATAAGTCTGGTTGAATGAGCAAATATGCCTTAGCAACGGCAACACCGTCGGATGCTGCAATTCCTTTTAGCATTTTTGTCATATTTTTAAGCCAATCCTTCTTTAGTCATTGTTTCTGAGATAGCTGCGATCGCATCATCAGCGTCAGCACCTTCAGCAGAAATTACAACGTCAGCACCTTGACCAACACCAAGGCTCATAACACCCATGATTGATTTCAAGTTAACTGATTTACCTTTGTATTCAAGAGTGATGTCTGATGCAAATTTGCTAGCAGTTTGAACCAACAAAGTTGCTGGACGTGCGTGGATACCTGTTTCTGCCACGATGTGGAAATCTTTAGAAGCCATAATTGGACTCTCCTTTTAAAAAATAGTTTTTGAGTTACCTTTTGATAACCCTTACAATTTGGTATTATATCATCTTTTGAAATTTTTTTCAAGATTTTTATCACTGACTTACAGAAAAAGACTGCGAAAAATCCCAATTTAGATACATTCTAAGAAGCCACTGAAGAACGGAGAAAATATCTTTTCAATTTTCTACTATATTATAAGTAACATTTTCCTCCGCTTTCAAATAAAAAGAAGCTACTGAACCACAGGATATTGATTCACCAAAAAATTATAACTAATTAAAGATGCTTTAAAACCTATTCCTATCCCATTTCTTGGAATTTCTCAATTTCCATCCACCACAATATATTGTGTTTTAAAAACCCCATTTCATATCTTTGCACAATATTTAGTTTTATTTTGTTGACAAGTTGCTGGATTTTGTTTATACTGTTTACAGATTTATATTTCGATAGGAGAACGAAAAAGAAATGGTAACCATTTATTCAAAAAATAATTGTGTTCAGTGCAAAATGACCAAACGATTCCTCGATAGCAATCACGTGGAATACCGCGAAATTAACTTAGATGAACAGCCAGAATTTGTAGAACATGTTAAAAACCTTGGCTTCAATGCTGCTCCAGTTATTCAAACACAGGATGAAGTATTTTCTGGTTTTCAACCAGCTAAGTTGAAGAAACTTTCTTAATAAACACAGTATTTTGCTTAAATAGGGTCTAGCGTTAGCAACCTAACACTAGACCTTTTACTTGTAAAGAGAGGACTTCTCCTCTTCATTTTTTTGAACTAGAAAAGGATTATTATGGGATTAAAATCTCTTGAAGATGTGACGTATTTTCGTCTTAACAATGAAATCAACCGTCCAGTAAACGGCCAAATCATGCTTCATAAAGATAAAGAAGCTTTAGATGCTTTCTTTAAAGAAAATGTTGTACCAAATACTAAAACCTTTGACTCAATTACAGACAAGATTCAGTACCTTCTCAAGCACAATTACATTGAGAGAGCTTTTATCGAGAAATATCGTCCTGAATTTTTAGAGGAATTGGCCCAATTTATCAAAGACCAAAACTTCCAATTCAAGTCCTTCATGGCGGCTTATAAATTCTATAACCAATACGCTCTGAAAACAAACGATGGAGAATATTATCTTGAAAGCATGGAAGACCGCGTCTTCTTCAATGCTCTCTACTTTGCAGATGGAAATGAAGCTATCGCGCGAGACATCGCAAACGAAATTATCCACCAACGTTACCAACCAGCTACTCCTTCTTTCTTAAACGCTGGTCGTGCCCGTCGCGGCGAATTGGTTTCTTGTTTCTTGATCCAAGTAACCGATGACATGAATGCGATTGGACGTTCTATCAACTCTGCCCTTCAACTTTCACGTATCGGTGGTGGGGTTGGGATCTCCCTCAGCAACCTTCGTGAAGCTGGAGCACCAATCAAGGGCTACGAAGGAGCCGCTTCTGGGGTCGTTCCTGTTATGAAACTCTTCGAAGATAGCTTCTCTTACTCGAACCAATTGGGACAACGCCAAGGAGCTGGGGTGGTTTACCTCAACGTCTTCCACCCAGACATCATCGCCTTCCTTTCTACCAAGAAAGAAAATGCCGATGAAAAAGTCCGGGTCAAAACCCTCTCACTTGGTGTCGTCGTACCTGACAAGTTCTATGAGTTGGCTCGTAAGAATGAAGAAATGTATCTCTTCAGCCCATACTCTGTAGAACGTGAATACGGAGTGCCATTTAACTACATCGACATCACTGAAAAATACGATGAGTTGGTCGCTAATCCAAACATCCGCAAGACAAAAATCAAGGCGCGTGATTTGGAAACTGAAATTTCTAAATTGCAACAAGAATCTGGTTACCCTTATGTAGTCAACATCGATACTGCTAACCGCGCAAACCCTGTCGATGGAAAGATCATCATGAGTAACTTGTGTTCAGAGATCCTCCAGGTTCAAGAGCCAAGCTTGATCAACGATGCCCAAGAATTCATTAAAATGGGGACTGACGTCTCCTGTAACCTTGGTTCAACCAACGTGGTTAATATGATGACTTCCCCTGACTTTGGTCGTTCGATTAGAGCTATGGTTCGTGCCTTGACCTTCGTCACAGATAGTTCTCATATCGTCGCTGTTCCTACTATCGACCACGGAAATAGCCAAGCGCATACCTTTGGTCTTGGTGCTATGGGACTTCACAGCTATCTTGCCCAACAATTGATTGAATACGGATCACCTGAGTCTGTTGAGTTTACGAGCATCTACTTCATGCTCATGAACTACTGGACTCTCGTAGAATCAAACAACATCGCGCGTGAACGTGGCGTTACCTTCCACAACTTTGAAAAATCAGACTATGCCAACGGTAGCTACTTTGAAAAGTACACGACCGGAGAGTTTGTTCCAACATCTGATCGCGTCAAAGAACTCTTTAAAGATATCTTCATCCCAAGTGCAGAGGATTGGGCAGAATTGCGTGCGAAAGTTCAAGCAGATGGTCTTTACCACCAAAACCGCTTGGCTGTCGCACCAAATGGATCTATCAGCTACATCAATGATGTCTCTGCTTCTATCCACCCAATCACACAACGGATTGAAGAGCGCCAAGAAAAGAAAATCGGAAAGATCTACTATCCTGCTGCTGGTTTATCAACCGAAACCATCCCTTACTACACTTCTGCCTACGACATGGATATGCGTAAGGTGATTGATGTTTATGCGGCTGCAACTGAGCACGTAGACCAAGGTCTTTCACTGACCCTCTTTATGCGCAGCGATATTCCAAAAGGTCTCTACGAATGGAAAACTGAAAACAAACAAACCACTCGTGACTTGTCTATCCTTCGTAACTACGCCTTTAACAAGGGTATCAAGTCTATCTACTACGTCCGTACCTTTACAGATGATGGTGGAGAAGTCGGTGCTAACCAATGTGAAAGCTGTATCATCTAAGACAGCCCCAAGGTTCGCCATTAAAAGTCGGTTCGCCGACTTTTTGTGCGTATTCTATCCATTTATGGTAGAATAGTAACGATTGAATGAATAGAAAAAGAAAGTGATGCAAATGGAAACATACTACAAAGCCATTAACTGGAATGCCATCGA
>CAJZGQ010000108.1 GCA_916048115.1 uncultured Streptococcus sp.
CCCTCTTGTCTAGCCAGTCGATTCCTTATCTTCCACTGACTCTTGCAGTGAAGGGGCTTATGGTTTACCTCCTCTTGCGCAATGGTGCTTATGGAGGGACCTTGACACCATCATTTGCCTTAGGGATTGGATCTGGCTACCTAGTGACCTTGCTTTTGACAGTCCTTGGGATTCATCTGGATCCTGCTCTAGGGATGTTACTTGGAGCGACAGTCTTTTTAGGGACGACCTTAGAAGCTCCTCTGACAGCTATTGCCCTGAGCCTTGGATTTACAGGGCAAACTTGGAATTTGACAATCCCGCTTGTACTTGCGGCTGGTCTGTCTTATGTGATTCGAAAGAGATGGGAGAAGAAACGATGAAGGTACATTTTGTACTGCATGAAACCTTTGAAGTGCCGGGCGCTTATCTAAAATGGGCGCAGGAGCGTGGCCATCAGGTGACCACGACCAAAGTCTATGAAAACGAAGCCCTACCAAAGACAGTGGATGAGATCGACTTCTTAATTGTGATGGGAGGTCCTCAATCGCCAGATGAAGATCGGGAAACTTTTCCATACTATGAACCTCAAGCAGAGATCGAGCTGATTCAAAAGGCTATGAAGGCAGATCGTTTTATTGTTGGCGTCTGCCTTGGTGCCCAGCTCCTGTCTGTTGCCTATGGAGCGAAGTATGAGCACAGTCCGGAACGCGAGATTGGGGTTTATCCTGTGACCTTGACGCCTGAAGGACTCACAGATCCGCATGTCGGTGAGTTTGGAGAAACGTTTGAAACCGGTCACTGGCATGGTGATATGCCAGGATTGACAGAGAACGCTGTCGTCCTTGCGACCAGTCAAGGGTGTCCACGTCAGATGATTCGCTTCAGTCCGAAACACTATGCTTTCCAAGCCCACTTGGAATTTGATCCAGAAGCAGTCGATCTCTTGATTGCTGCGGACGGTGAAGAGGTTATAGAAGAACAAAGTCAAAAATTGACCTTTGTTCAAAAACCTGAAGCCATTCATGATTACGATTATCGAGAAATGAATGCCAAACTTTTTGAGTTTTTGGATTCATTAACAAAATAAATAAAAAAGAAAGGTAGAGCATGTGTTCTGATTTGAACACGAGCGGAAAGCTCTCCTAATTACTCAATAAATAATGAAAGGATGGGTTAACCGTATTCGCTGAACTGAATACGGGCGGGGAACTGTGTAAAAAAGATAAACTGTCTAGCATCTTCGATGCGTCGTCAGTTTCCGATTTTTACTTTGCCTCTTTAACACCTATTCTAAAAAATAAAAAAGAAAGGATGGGTTAACCGTATTCGCTGAACTGAATACGGGCGGAGAACTGTGTAAAAAAGATAAACTGTCTAGCATCTGCGATGCGTCGTCAGTTTCCTATTTTTACTTTGTTCTCTGTCGCCCTTTATATCTTAATTATGTCTATCCATATTGCTGCTAAGCAGGGTGAAATTGCTGATAAAATTCTTCTTCCTGGGGATCCTCTTCGTGCGAAATTTATTGCTGAGAATTTCCTTGAAGATGCTGTTTGCTTCAACGAAGTCCGTAACATGTTTGGTTATACAGGGACTTACAAGGGTCACCGTGTATCTGTCATGGGTACTGGAATGGGGATGCCATCAATCTCTATCTATGCGCGTGAGTTGATTGTCGACTACGGTGTGAAGAAATTGATCCGTGTGGGAACGGCTGGTTCTTTGAATGAGGATGTGCATGTTCGTGAATTGGTCTTGGCACAAGCTGCTGCAACCAACTCAAATATCATCCGCAACGACTGGCCTCAATACGATTTCCCACAAATCGCTAGCTTTGATCTTTTAGACAAGGCTTACCACATTGCCAAAGACCTTGGCATGACGACTCACGTCGGCAATGTCTTGTCATCAGATGTCTTCTATTCAAACTATGGTGAAAAGAACATCGAGCTTGGTAAATGGGGTGTGAAAGCTGTAGAAATGGAAGCAGCGGCTCTTTACTATCTTGCTGCTCAACACCATGTTGATGCGCTTGCTATCATGACTATTTCAGACAGTTTGGTCAATCCAGATGAGGATACAACTGCTGAAGAACGTCAAACTACTTTCACAGACATGATGAAAGTTGGTCTTGAGACCTTGATTGCAGACTAATGGCAACATTCTTTCATGATGAATGGCTCTACGATCTCCAAAATTATCACTACAGCCGGGCTCTGCGCTCTATCAAGCAGCAGGAAGAAGTACCGGATTTGTTGGTGAGCTTACTACAGTTAATGGCGGAGCGTCGAGAGCTTAATATCCAACCTGTCATGAATCAAAAGTTGAGAACCGAGTTGCTAGAAGCGACTGGTTTTCAGCTTTTTTGGCATGAAGATCCAGAAGATGAGCAGTTGGCTAACTACCTCTATGATCTCGAGGCGAAGTTGCGAAATGAGCAGATTATTGACTTTGTTCGTGCCGTTAGCCCAGCCATCTATCGGATCTTTATGCGATTGATTCAGTTGAAAATTCCTGATATTACCAACTATATCCATAACTCCAAAGAATCCAGTTATGACCGTTGGAAGTTTGAGAGCCTGCATGCGTCCGACAACCCTATCCTGCAACAATTCCACAGCGAAAGTGTGGTCAATTCATCCAGTTTAACGGAGTTGATTGTGCAGTTGGACTTGCCAGATAGCGTCAAAGTTGCAGCCCAACAATTGCGGGAGTTAGAAAAATCCGTTCGCAACCCCTTGGCCCATTTGATCAAACCCTTTGATGAGGAAGAGCTCCATCGGACGACGGGTTTCTCTTCTCAGGATTTTATGAAGAATTTGATTGACCTTGCAAGCTACACAGGCATTCATTATGATCAAGCTAACTTTTATTTTGATCAGGCCAATGCTGTCATGGAAGAGCTACTAAAGGAGAAGTAGATGGATAAGATTGCTCAACTACAGGAGATGATTGATCAGAGTCAACGGATCGTTTTTTTCGGTGGGGCAGGAGTTTCCACGGAGTCAAATATTCCGGATTTTCGAAGCTCAGACGGTGTCTATAGTGTTCAGGTAGGACGGCATTTGACAGCCGAGCAATTGGTTTCACATACCATGTTTGAGCGCTATCCAGAGGACTTTTTCGACTTTTATAAGAAATACCTGCTCTATCCCGATGCCAAGCCCAATGCAGCCCATCGGTATCTGGCTCGTCTTGAAGAAGCTGGTAAGCTCACGGCAGTCGTGACACAAAATATCGATAGTCTCCATGAAATGGCGGGGTCTAAGAAAGTCTTGAAGCTCCATGGTAGTGCTGACCGTAATTACTGTACGGGTTGCCAGCGATTTTATGATTTAGAGGCCTTTCTAGCTTTAGAAGGCCCGGTTCCCCACTGTTTGGACTGTGGTAAGGTGGTCAAACCAGATGTGACTCTTTACGAGGAGCCTCTCGATATGGAGGTCTTTAGCCAAGCAGCCCAAGCCATCCAGGCAGCTGATCTTCTCATTATCGGCGGGACCTCCCTTGTGGTCTACCCAGCAGCCAGCTTGATCCAGTATTTCCAAGGGAAGAAGCTGGTTGTCATCAATAAAACCAGTATCCCACAAGACAAGCAAGCAGACCTGGTTATCGAAGGAAAGATTGGCCAAGTGTTTTCACAATTAAGACAATAAAAAGAGAGTGGGACAGAAATCGGTAATTCGTTAGAATTCGATTTCGTCGTCCC
>CAJZGQ010000109.1 GCA_916048115.1 uncultured Streptococcus sp.
ATAGGGGTAGCTGTCAAGGTAAGCACATCCACCTTTTTTTTCAATTCTTTCAATGTTTCTTTGTGCTTTACTCCAAAACGTTGCTCTTCATCGATCACAATCAAGCCCAAGTCTGAAAAGACGACATCTTTAGACAATAACCGGTGAGTTCCAATAATAATATCCACTCGTCCTTTTTTCAATTTTTCAAGCGTTTCCTTCTGCTCCGCCTTACTCTGGAAACGACTTAAAACAGCAACTTCTACCGCAAAAGCTTCAAAACGCTCCTTAAAATTGGCATAATGTTGTTGGGCAAGAACAGTCGTAGGAACCAACACTGCTACTTGTTTATGATCATTTACTGCCTTAAAGGCTGCTCGCATAGCAACCTCTGTTTTCCCAAAACCGACGTCTCCAACCAGCAGTCGGTCCATCGGACGATTCGATTCCATATCTTTTTTGATTTCTTCAATGGAGCGCAACTGATCATCTGTTTCAATATATGGAAAATCTTGTTCAAAAGCTTCTTGATTTTCATCATCTGAAGAATAAGCAAAACCTTCTAATTGACTACGCTCTGCATAGAGTTTTATCAAATCATCCGCAATATCCTCCACCTGGGTCTGAACCTTTTGCTTCGTTTTTTGGAAACGACCATCGTTTAATTTGTTAATTTTTGGCGTTTTTCCATCACTTGCAACGTATTTGGACAACATCTGAATCTGATCGACAGGAATCGAGATGCGATCTCCATTTTGATATTGAATAGAGACATAATCACGATGGACACCCGAAATTTCAATCGTTTCAATTCCCAAATATTGACCAATACCATGAACTTGGTGAACAACATAGTCCCCTTTTTCCAGTTCATTATAATTTTTTAGACGTTCTGCATTGGAAATATTTTGCCTGCGAATCTTTCGCTTGATTTTTTTCTGATAAATCTCTGACTCTGTAATGTAGACAATTTTTTCATCAACAAATTGAAAACCGTGAGCTAGTCCTCCAACAATTAATTGACTAGCTTGAGGGATGATCGCATCCCCATCGATATAATCTAATCGAATTCCATACTCTTCTAAATTTTTATGGAGCTGTTTAAGATTGTGATGAGAACTTGCTTGGACAATAACCGTATAGTTTGATTTTCGATACCGTTCAATTTCCTCTTTTAGTAAATCAAATTGTCCAAAAAACTCCTGCATTGGGTATTGATTAAATTGATACAAATGATCAAACTTCAGATTTCCCAATCCTTTTTGAAAGTTTGAAAAATAAGTTGCAGGTGTATATTTTCGTAATATTGTACTGGTGTCTGCAAAATAAACTTGGCGAGAAGAAGCTCTATTTTTATGTAAATCTTCCGTCAAGAAATTAGCTGTATCTAGTTCAAATCTCGCTATTTGATCGGCTATTTTTTGATAATCATCCAGAAAGACAGGAGTGTGTTTAGGGAGATAATCAAATAATGTATATTGTTTCTCATAAAAGAAACTAATAAATTTTCTAAGATCCGGATGGAGTTTTCTTTGAGAAATATCTCCTAGAATTTCTGCTAGATAAGATTTAAATGCTTCATTCGCGCTCTGTTCTTGCAATTGTTCGATTTGCTTCTGACCACGGATGAAATCTTCCTCTTGCAATAATAGATCACTCACTGCTTTGAGTTGAACTTCTTCGACATTTTCAACAGAACGCTGGCTTTCTGGGTCAAAGATTCGGATCCCATCAATCTCATCTCCGAAAAATTCAATCCGATAGGGTTGGAGTTGGTCGATCTCAAAGATATCTAAAATATCTCCTCGTAGACTAAACTCACCTTGTTGCAAAACCTGGCCCACTTTTTGATAGCCAATTTTCTGTAAGGTTTCACTCAGAGTAGTTAAGTCTATTTCTTGACCAACCTTCAATTGAAAAATGCTAGATGCAAAAACTTTAGGAGAAGGTAACAGTAGTTTGATACCACTCACATTGCTCACAAGGATACCTTGACAATCCTCTTGACATAAAAAATTCAAAGCCTCTAATCTTGCAAATTGCCTTTCTTGTGAAGCAAAAACAAATTCTGCTAAAGGGTTATCATCTCCCAAAAATGTATGGACTTTGTCCTCTCCAAGTAAGGCAATAAAATCACTAGCCAATCGTTCCGCTTCATTATAACTGGAGGTGATGAGGACTGCTTTTTCAATAGAATCAAAGGCTGAAGCCATTACAATAGCCTTAGTAGTCGCAGATAATCCTAAAATTAGCTCCCTATTATTTTTCTGCAATCCTTGTTGCCAGGATAAAAGGTTGGAGTTTTGACTCACTAAATCAATTACATTCATCTACTTACCCGTTGTATTTCTGCATGCTTCTTTCAAAATTTTCTTCTACCAAGTAATCGTTAACCGCTTCTTCTACTCGATCGATTGTTTGTAGAATAGTGATGTAATCGTCTTTATCAAATTTTCCTAAGACATGATGAACAACTGACATCCCCTGCTTAGGTCTTCCAATGCCAATCTTAATTCGATAAAAAGTCTGAGTTCCAATATGATTAATAATCGATTTGATTCCGTTATGACCTCCAGCTGATCCTTTAGCTCGAAGACGAATCTTGCCAACTTCCATATCTAAATCATCGTAAATAACCAAAAGATCTTCAATATCCAGACCATAATAAGTCAGAAGGGCATGGACTGCTTTTCCACTCTCATTCATGAAAGTGGTTGGCTTTACAAAATAGACCTTTTTGCCATTTAAAAATGTTGAGGCAATATCAGCTTGAAAAATCTTATCATGGGAGAAAGTAAGATTTAAAGACTTTGCCATTTGATCCACTAACATAAAGCCTACATTGTGTTTGGTTTCAACATACTTATCCCCTGGATTTCCTAATCCAACAATTAATTTCGTCATCTCTTTTCCTTTCAAAAACGCTAAAAGGGTTGGAAATATTTTTTCCAACCTTTACATTTTTTTAACTATCTTAAACATTGAAACGGAATTCCATAATGTCCCCATCTTGGACAACATATTCTTTTCCTTCTTCGCGCAAGCGTCCAGCTTCTTTTACAGCCTTTTCAGATCCGTATTTGACCAAATCATCATAAGACATAGTCACTGCACGAATAAATCCTTTTTCGAAATCAGAGTGGATGATACCAGCTGCTTGAGGAGCTTTCATACCACGTTTGAAAGTCCAAGCACGTACTTCTTTTTCACCAGCTGTGAAATAAGTGCCAAGTCCCAACAAGTGGTAAGCTGCACGCGTGAGTTTATCAACTCCAGACTCTGTTAGGCCAATCGCCTCTAAAAATTCTTGTTTATCTGCATCATCTAGCTCAGAAATTTCTTCCTCAGCACGCGCAGAAATCACCACGACTTCCGCATTCTCTGTTGCCGCAAAGTCACGAATTTGCTTCACATAGTCAATAGAGTCTGGATCTGCAACAACATCTTCATCCACATTTGCTACATAAAGAACTGGTTTGGTAGTCAAAAGGAAAAGTCCTTTCACCACTTTTTGTTCTTCCTCCGTGAATTCAATGGTCCGAGCTGATTTTCCATCTTCAAGAACTGGTTTGATTTTTTGTAGAACATTAAATTCCTCAACAGAATCCTTATCTTTTTGTGTGCGAGCGATTTTTTCTACACGCGCATA
>CAJZGQ010000110.1 GCA_916048115.1 uncultured Streptococcus sp.
GGACGACGAAATCGAATTCTAACGAATTACCGATTTCTGTCCCACTCTCTTTTTCTTTGTTTATGGTAAGATGGCAATGGCACGAACCGGTGAACCAGTTGCCTTGTCCCAATGAGGGAAAGCAATCGAAATCAAGGCACCTACAGCTGGAACTTGATCCAATTGATTCAAAACCTCAACTTGGTAGATATTTTGTTCCAAGAGGTAGTATTCATTGACCAAGCCATGCTCTGCTGCTGGAATACCCGCATCGGTATCAAAGGTTTCATGCCCCACAGCCTTGACATGGCGTTCATGAATCAAGAATTCCAGAGCTTCACGGCTCCATCCTGGACTTTGTTGAACCCCATTTTCATCAAGGTTGCGCATAGCATCTTGATCCGGCCAACGTTTTGACCAATCACTACGGAAGGCAACAAAAGCACCTTCAGCAATTTGTCCATGCTCTGCTTCAAAGTCTAAGATATCTTGTTTGCTCAAGATAAAGTTTGGATTGGCTGCAACTTCTTTAGACTTGTCGATAACATAGAGTGGCAAGAGGAGATCTTTAAGGGCAATCTCATCTAACCAACGACCACCTTCTACAAAGTGAATTGGTGCATCGATATGCGTACCGTATTGACCAACCACTGTAAATTTTTGAACATGGAAACCATCTTTTAGCGTGAAGAGATCTTCTTGTTGCAAAGCAGGAAGGGCTGGGAAGTGTGGACTTTCCGCATTGATCTGGTGACTCAAGTCCACCCATTTTTTAGCTTGCAATTCTTTATAAATACTTAGTAAATCTGACATGTTTCTTCCTCCTTATTCGCCCCAAACTTCAGCGACAATTTCCTTAATCAAACCGATTTTTTTCCATTGGTCTTCTTCTGTCAAAATGTTTCCTTCTTCTGTTGAAGCAAAGCCACACTGAGTAGACAGGTAAAGATTTTCTAAAGGTACATACTGACTCGCTTCTTTAATACGAGCGATGACTTCATCCTTGTTCTCCAGTTGACCACTCTTAGATGTCAAGAGGCCTAACACCACTCCTTTTCCAGGGGTCACTTCTGCAAGTGGTTCAAAACCACCAGCACGATCGGTGTCAAACTCAAGGAAGTAAGCATTGACCGCTTCTTCTCCAAGGAGTTCTTTTGCAATCGGTGCATAGCCACCTGATGAAGCCCAGGTGGAATGGAAGTTCCCACGACAAACGTGTGTATTGACGGTCAAACCAGCTGGAACATTTTGGTAGACATCGTTGTTAAAGGTCAAGAAGAGATCAGCGAGTTCCCGGCGAACCTCATCTTTTGACTTGCCTTGAGCTGCTCCCCAAGCCGTCAAGAAATTATCATCTACCAAGACACCCCAAGTACAATCATCTACTTGAAGAGTCCGAAGACCTGCATCATACAAATCTTGAATCACTTGAAGATAGGCTTGCTTGATGTCTTCACGAACAGCCGCAAAATCAGGATAGATGGTATTCAATTGTTCTACATGTTCTGCATCACGGATCAATTCAAAATAGAATTGTGCAGGTGCTGGAATGGTATATTTAGCCTCTACACCATCTACATCTGCCACAAGATCCCGCAAGAACTTGTAATGCTCTACAAATGGATGATTGGCTCCTGTGATTTTTCCAACGACAAGCGCTGAGTCCGCCTTGGTTGTTTCATCATGGAATTGATAGCCTTGAGCAGCTTGGACATGATCAATGCCCCCAAAGCCCCAGAAGAAATCCAAATGCCAATAAGCTCGGCGGAATTCTCCATCAGTTACTGACTTCAGACCAGCGGCAATTTCTTTTTCAACGAGGTCACGAATCGCCTGATCTTCTACTTTTGTTAAGTCAGCCTGACTGATTTTTCCAGCTGCGAAATCTTCACGAGCCTGAACCAAAGTAGCTGGACGAAGAAATGAACCAACATGGTCTACGCGATAAGGTGCATGTGTATGTGTCAATATGATTCCCTCTTTCCTATAAGTTTTACATTAATTCATCAATGCAACCATTATAGCAGTCCAACACCTGATAAACAAGGGTTTGGGATAATCTAATATCTTTGATATCTATATAGCCTTAGACTATAACAAAAAAAGAAGTCCTTGAAGGACCCCTTTTCTTAATTTTTAAATGCATCGAGCATGACTTGGAACTCTTCGTTTGTGAGTGTAATGCCTTTCCCCATTTTTGTATGGTCGGGACTCCAGGTCCGGATATCATACTTAGCAGGAGCACCATTAAAACTCACACGGTTCAATTCTTTGGTCCAACCCTTGTCATTTTCTGACAAGACCAGCAAATGTTCTTCGATTTGGAATGAAAATTCTGCCATTTCACGACTCCTTTCTTGCCTTCTCATCTCTAATATTCGTAAATCATTTACAAAATCGTTTAAATTATCTATAATATATTGTATCAAGTTATGGAGAATTTAGCTATGAAAAAATTTCTCGAGATCGTTAAAGACCGAGCAAATGAATTTTTCAATGGAAAAGTCAGTACCCCTGCCCCATTAGAAGATGAGAGAATTATTGACATCATTCAACAAGCATTGCGAAAAAAACAAGGGGTACATGTTATTTTTTCAAATAAGAGTTTTACAGGCGACATTGTCAAGTATGACCAAGAACGCCGACAACTGATCGTGAAAAATTTTAAAAAGAGTATGTCCACGATTATTCGGATTTCTGAGATCCAGAAAATCAGTTTGGTCCCCAATAATATTCGCATCGCTCAACAAAAAGGAGAGGTTTAACCCTCTCTTTTATATTGAAAACAAACGTCATTTTTGGCGTTTGTTTTTATTACTTTTAATCTCATTTCTAAATTTATTAGAGTATCAAAAAAATTCTATCAAATTTTAACTTTAACTTTTGAACCTAGTAAAAAGTTAAAGTTCCAGTACATACTACTAGTATTGACGTTGCCTTGATTAAAAAGGTCACCAAATCTTTCATAATTACATTATCTATTTAAAGAAAAATATTAGTAATAAATTATGTAAATTCAATCTAATCTCTAATCACCATAAGTATGCTCCCATTTTTTCATTTCTTCAACGATACTTCTTAGAGCAATACCTTTTTTTGTCATTTTATATTCAACCTGTGGAGGCGATGTCGGTAAAACTTTTCTTGATAAAATACCTTCTTGCTCAAAATCATGTAATCGTTGAGCTAATATTCTAGGATTAATACCTTCTACACTACGCAAAAGACTACTATAATGTATATTACCATCAATAATTTCAGATAAGATCTCAAGAGTAAATTTACCTTTTAGTAAATTCAAGACCCTTCTTGCTGGACAAATTGATTTTTTCAAAGATTGCTTCTTGCAAGTCTCCATTCATTTCCTCCTTTTTTGATAGTTACTATACTTTTTTTCCCTTCTTGTTTCAGAAATTATTACATGATAAGCTAATTATATCATTTGAAAGGGGAAATTACTATGGATATTACAACTAAGTTTGACCGTATCAAAGATATTCTCGGTTGCGCTGATGGAAGATACTTTGGCACTGGATATACTCAAGTAAAATATTTTCAGAAAGTTAAATATATTGCTTTTGATTGATAAATGAAAATTGGTTTGATGAAATAACGGAGGAAGCTTGATGAAAAAAA
>CAJZGQ010000111.1 GCA_916048115.1 uncultured Streptococcus sp.
TGACTGGGATAATTTTATAACCCCGAGCCTGCATTTCCTTGGTCACTCGATTGCTGGTTGTTTCCTCACGGTCTGACAAACCCACAACAGCAAGGGTTTTACTCGTTGCGAGATACTGACGAATCACGCCATCACTTGGATTGATAAATTCTTGACTCATAAAAATCCTCCTCTTTCATCAGTATAGCACAATTTGAAAAGGCTTGCAGAATTCTACTACAAAAAGGAGGACTAGCCCCCTTTTTATTTAGCCTCGTACCAGGTTGCCCCTTCATTTTCATCTGCGATGAGGGGAACACTGAGTTGAATGGCTTCTTCCATAGTTTGTTTGACCAATTTTTTCATCTCTGCCAATTCAGATTTAGGAACTTCAAGGACGATTTCATCGTGCACTTGCAGAAGCATCTTAGTCTGATAACCACCCTCAACTAGAGCCTTGTCTAGCTGAATCATGGCAATCTTGAGAATATCTGCTGCTGAACCCTGGATAGGTGAGTTGATAGCTGTCCGCTCCGCAAAACCACGAATGTTGAAGTTACGCGAATTGATATCTGGCAACTCACGACGACGCTTGAAAAGGGTCTCCACATAGCCCTTATCACGCGCCTCACGCACCACTTCATCCATGTAATTTTTAATACCTGGGAAGCGTTCAAAGTAGGTATCAATATAGGCTTTGGCTTCCTTACGGCTAATGCCTAAATTATTAGACAAACCAAAGTCTGAAATACCATAAACCACTCCAAAGTTAACCGCCTTGGCATTGCGACGATCGTTTGCAGTCACATCCTCAGGACGCTCAATGCCAAAGACCCGCATGGCTGTCGAAGTATGGATATCTGCCCCCTCTTGGAAGGCCTTAATCAAGTGCTCATCCTTAGAAATATGCGCCAAAACGCGCAATTCAATTTGTGAATAGTCCGAGCTGAGCAATACACTATCCTCCCACTCTGGCACAAAGGCCTTCCGAATCAAGCGCCCTTGTTCCAAACGCACAGGAATGTTTTGCAGGTTTGGATCTACACTAGACAGACGACCTGTTTGGGTCAAATCCTGCACATAACGAGTATGAATCTTACCATCATCCAAAATCCAGTCCTGCAAGCCAATTACATAAGTCGATTGAATCTTAGCAATTTGACGGTAGTCTAGGATTTTCTTAACAATCGGAGCAATAGGAGCCAAGCGTTCCAAGACATCCACCGCTGTCGAATAACCTGTCTTGGTTTTTTTAGTGTATTCTAAAGGAAGTCCCAATTTTTCAAAGAGAAGCACGCCCAACTGCTTAGGCGAGTTGATATTAAACTCCTCACCAGCCAACTCGTAAATCTCTTGAGTCAGTTTTTCAATGACAAGCTCATTTTCAGCCTGCATCTCAAGCAAGGTCTCTTTCTTGACCGTAATCCCAGCAATTTCCATCTTGGCAAGGACAAAAGCCAGAGGTTGCTCCATATCATAAAGAAGCTCTAATTGCCCATTTTCGCTGAGTTTTTCAAGTAAAATAGGCTCTGTTTCTACCAAAACAGCAAGTTTACAAGCTAAGTGTTCCAAGAATTTCTCACGTTCAGGAATGGCCTTTTTAACACCCTTACCGTAGAAAGTTTCATCATCAACCAAGTAAGTCTGACCATAAAGACTAGCGATGGTCGCAATTTCATTGTCCTCCACAGTCGAAAGGAGGTATTTAGCCAAACGGATGTCAAAAGCAGGCGCCTGCAAATCCACACCAAAACGTTGCAAAAGAACTTTAACCTTCTTAAAGTCATAAACTCTCAGAGATGTTTTTTCTAAGAAATCCTTGAAAATCGGGTCTTGCAACAGCTCAAGCTTGTCTGTGGCATAGAGCTTATCCCCACAAGACCAGGCAAATCCAACCAAATTATCCGTATGGTAATTCTCACCAAAAAGCTCAAAGTGGAAGATAGACTCTTCACTCAGCATATCTTGACTGATTTGGTCAACAATAGTAAAATCCAAACTCTCAGACACATCAGCTGACGACACATTTAAAGCCTGCTTTAGCTGTTTGAAGCCCATCTCATCGTAGAATTTCCCAAGATTTTCAACATCTGGACCACTATAGACCAAGTCCTCTAAACCAATCGCAATCGGTGCCTTGGTATCAATGGTCGCTAGTGTTTTAGACAAAAAGGCCTGTTCCTTGTCATTGATGAGATTTTCCTTCATCTTAGAAGTCTTCATTCCATCAATATTTTCATAAATCCCCTCAAGCGAACCATGCTCCAGCAAGAGCTTAATACCCGTCTTTTCACCGACTTTGGTCACCCCAGGGATATTATCCGACTTATCTCCCATGAGCGCCTTGAGATCGATAAACTGAGTCGGTGTAATGCCCATCTTTTTCATAAGATATTCTGGCGTAAAGGCCTCAAACTCAGCCACACCTTTCTTGGAAATCTCAACCACCGTATGCTCATCCGTCAGCTGAATCAAATCCTTGTCCCCACTGACAATGGTAATATCAAAACCATCCTGCTCAGCTAGTTTATCCAGCGTACCAATGATGTCATCCGCCTCATACTGAGCCAACTCATAGTGACGAATCCCCATATGATCCAGCAACTCACGAATGAAAGGAAATTGCTCACGAAACTCATCAGGAGTCTTAGCCCGACCACCCTTATAGTCCGCATACATTTCTGTACGGAAGGTCGTCTTCCCCGCATCAAAAGCCACCAAAATATGACTAGGCTCAACCCGCTCCAACAAATGGCTCAACATCAACTGAAAGCCATAAATCGCATTGGTATGCAAACCAGCCGCATTCTTAAAACGGTCCAACTGCTGATAGAGCGCAAAAAACGCCCGAAAAGCAACAGAAGACCCATCAATCAATAATAATTTTTTCTTATCCATACACCCATTATAAAGGAAAGAATCAAAAAATACCATTGGGAAGAGCTAGAGCAAGTATTTTTCAAACTTTTTCCCGAATAAATAGATAGAAGCATTGAAACTAGTAAACTTAGATTTAAAAATGTGCTATAATGAAAGACAAACTATAAAAAAAGTCAATAGTTTATCTAAAATATTTCTTATTTCAATTTGATGATTTAGCGATGATTTTAGAGCACGGCAAAAATCCCTTGAAAAAGTCCATTTTTTTCAAAGGTAATCTTGTGTTAATTTCAGAAATTACATCACTTTTTGTTCGTCAAATGGTAGCTCTTTTTTAGGAGATAAAACATGGTTCGGATAAGTTTTTTTGCAAGGTGGATGATGGCTACATTGTAATGTTTTCCTTGTTCTAACTTAGTCTTAAACTAGGCCTTAAAAGCAGGTGAAAAGCGATTGCATGCTTTGCCAGCTGATGAACGACTACAGAAACGTCAAGAAGAGCTCCACCCCCTAATGGAAGATTTCTTTGCTTGGTGTCGATGTCAGTCAGTTTTAGCAGGTTCAAAACTAGGAAGGGCTATTGAATACAGCCTCAAGTATGAAGAAACCTTTAAGACCATTTTAAAAGACGGACATCTGGTCCTTTCCAATAATCTAGCTGAACGCGCCATTAAATCATTGGTTATGGGACGGAGTAAAAGAGTCCAGTGGACTCTTTTAGCCTAAGCTAAATTTTAAA
>CAJZGQ010000112.1 GCA_916048115.1 uncultured Streptococcus sp.
CTGTTGGGAATAAGCTATTTAGGTAAACCAAGATTTCTACTCAAACTCCTCTTTTTCAATAAACACAGACGGGTAATGATCTAGTGTATTCAAATCCGTATCCAGCGGGACATCATAGATAGCTAAATAATTTTCGGGGTATTGTGCAGCTAGTTCTTCATATTTAGCTTGTACCTTATCTTGGTCAGCACTGGCATACAACACTTCAACAACTGCTCCAGTCTTATCCTTTTCAATAAATGTATTAACGATAATTTGTATCATAGACTTGTCCTAAAAATCAATCCCTTCCCCAAGCTCATCCACACTATCCGGTACATCACTAAACAAGGTCACATGTCCCATCTTGCGGTTGTGCTTCGCTTCTATTTTACCATACATGTGGAGGTGGGCGCTTGAATTTTCTGTCACATATTGCTCAGCAGCCTCGACATGCTGACCGAGGACATTAAGCATAACGGCTGGCGCATGGAGTTTGATGACTGGTAATGGTGCTCCGAGAACACCGAGAATATGGGTGTCAAACTGAGAGAAATCACAGGCTTCAATAGAATAGTGCCCAGAGTTATGTGGTCGTGGGGCGATTTCATTGACAATAACGTCATCATCAGTCGCAAACATTTCCACACAGAGAGTTCCAGACAAGTTGAGTTGTTCTGCGATTCGCACTGCCATAGCTTTAGCCTTGTCTACTAGACTTTCAGAAATGCGGGCTGGTACGATGGTCTTAGACAGGATATTGTTGCGGTGGATATTTTCCTGAACTGGGAAAAACGTCACCTCCTTGCCATTTCCTGACACGATGACAGAAATCTCAAGGTCAAAGTTGATAAATTCTTCCAAGACGCAGTCTGCTGAGTCTGCTAGCGCATAGGCTGCTTCCAAGTCTGCTTCTGAACGAATAACCTTTTGTCCATGACCATCGTAGCCACCAGTCGCAGTCTTGAGGACATAGTTTTTCGACAAGTCGATATCTGCCAAGTCTAGGCTAGAAGTCACGACCTTGTAGGGTGCCACAGTGACTTGAGCCTTGTTTGACAAAAAGTCCTTTTCAAAAATACGATTTTGCGAAATGCGGAGCAGATCTGTTCCTTGAGGGAGTTGTCCATCCTTGATAACGGCATCCAAACCGTCAGCGTCGACATTTTCAAACTCGTAAGTGAGGACATCGCAACGGTCTGCCAACTGACGGAGGGCGTCCACATCGTTATAAGGTGCCACAATGATTTCCGCCACGCGAGAGGCCGGGCAATCCGCCGCAGGATCCAGCGCGATAACCTTGTGCCCCATGTAGATAGCAGAAATGGCCATCATCTGACCCAGTTGACCGCCACCGATAATTCCGATTGTTTTAGATGAGCTCATTGGTAGACTCCTCTGCGATTTTTCCTTGTTCTTCTGCAAAATCTGCCAAAGCCGTCGCGATAGCTTGATCCTCTACTGAAAGAAGACGGAGGGCGAAGAGAGCCGCATTTGTCGCACCAGCTTCACCGATAGCCATTGTCGCAACAGGCACCCCACCCGGCATCTGAACGATAGAATAGAGTGAATCCACGCCACTAAGGGCACGAGATTTGACTGGCACGCCAATGACTGGAAGGGTTGTTTTGGCAGCTACCATTCCTGGCAAGTGGGCTGCGCCACCTGCACCTGCGATAATGACCTTGATGCCACGGCTACGAGCTTCTTCGGCATGTCTGAACATGAGGTCTGGTGTGCGGTGGGCAGAGACAACCTTCTTCTCGTAGGCTACACCGAAGCGGTCTAGGACTTCAGCGGTTTTTTGCATGGTTGCCCAGTCTGATTTTGAGCCCATGATGATGGAAATAATTGGTTTAGTCATAATTTTTCCTTTTTTCTTCTTTTTTGATAATGGTCTTAGGTGGTGGGGACGGAAGCAAACCTTCGGTTTCATTCCTAAACTTTGAGCCTAAGGTCTCAAAGTTTCCCCCTGACCAGAACATTCACTGTTCTGGTCTTTTCACCACGACGACCATTATCGTGTTTGGCGACTACGGCGCGTTATTCTTATATCTTTACTTAATTGCCTTGCTTCCGATATCTGTTCGGTAGAAGAGTCCTTCTATTTTTTGTTGGGATAGTTCTTGGTAGATGCTGGCTTGGGCTTCTTTGACGGTGGCTGCTGTGGTAACGAGCATATAAACTCGTCCGCCGTTTGAGATCAGTGCTCTGCTATTTTCCGCAAACTTAGCCCCTGCATAGTAGGTGATGACATCGCCTTCTGTCTTGGCTGGCAACTCAACGCCCCTTTCATAGTCTAGCGGGTAGCCCTTGGATGCGACAACCACACCCAGAGTCACACCCTTATCCGTCCAGGTGATGTTTGGCTCCTTGCTATCCAGAATATCTGTAATATTTTGTGCAAAGTCAGATGTCAAACGAGGCAAGATAATCTGTGTTTCAGGATCTCCAAAGCGAGCATTGAACTCGATGACTTTAGGATCTTCTGCTGTCAGGATAAGCCCTGCATAGAGGATGCCAAGATACGGACGGCCTTCTTTGATCATCCCTTCAAGGATTGGCTTGACAATAGTCTCAACCGCTGTATCAACTACACTCTGTGGTAAGTGTGGAACTGGCGCATAGGCACCCATCCCACCAGTGTTAGGCCCCTTATCGCCATCATAGGCACGTTTGTGGTCTTGCGCTGTTGGCATGATGTAGAACTTGTCCCCATTGACAAAGGCAAAGAGTGAAAATTCCTCTCCTTCAAGGAATTCCTCAATAACCACACGCGCACCTGAGTCACCAAATTTATTGTCCAAAAGCATCTCGTGAGCTGCTTCGACCGCTTGCTCAACCCTCTCCGCAACGACGACACCCTTCCCAAGCGCCAGGCC
Source organism: uncultured Streptococcus sp. (assembly GCA_916048115.1). Lineage (GTDB taxonomy): Bacteria > Bacillota > Bacilli > Lactobacillales > Streptococcaceae > Streptococcus. The sequence goes on from CAJZGQ010000112.1 coordinate 2,862, forward strand.
ATCCGCCTTGACTACGATAGGCGCACCCTGCTTTTCGATATAGGCCTTGGCTTCCTCGAAATCTGAGAATGTGCCATAGGTTGCTGTCGGAACGCCGTATTTGACCATGATTTCCTTAGCAAAATCCTTGGACCACTCCAACTCTGCCGCCAATCTTGTCGGACCAAAGGCTTTGAGACCAGCTTGGTTAAAATCATCCACGATACCAGCTGCAAGGGCGTCATCTGGCCCTATAAAGGTCCAAGCAATATCGTTGGCTTTTGCAAACTCAATCAATTTAGAATGTTCGGAAATAGAGATATTTACCAATTTCAGACCATCCAGAGTCATACCGTCATTCCCAGGAGCTACAAAGACTCTTTCAACCCCTTTTGATTCAAGTAACTTTTTAGCAATCGCATGCTCACGACCACCCGAACCGACAACAAGCAGTTTCATTTCTCAACCTCTTTTGCGAATTATTTACCAACATTATATCAAAAAAGTTCGTTTTAATCTTGTTTCAGTTAGCATTTTAAGCCAAAAAAGGAAAGAAACTGTTTTCTTCCCTTTAACGTTCTTAATGTCTAAAATGTCTCACACCTGTAAAGACCATTGTCAAGCCATATTTGTCAGCAGCTTCGATAGACTCTTGGTCACGGACGGATCCACCCGGCTGGATGATAGCCCTGATCCCTGCTTTGGCGATTTCTTCCACATTATCCGCAAATGGGAAGAAGGCATCCGAAGCAAG
>CAJZGQ010000113.1 GCA_916048115.1 uncultured Streptococcus sp.
GTCGAGGTCATTCAAGGCTATATCGCAGAGAAAAATAAGTGGAAGTTGGAAGAATTTTATGACGGATTACGTTGATTTAGCAATAAAATATGGAGGCTATACCAGCCTCGATCGGGTCTATCTGACCAATCTTTTAAGCACGATCTCTGAGGAATTGCGTCTCCGTGTGATTACGCCTCCCCCAAGTGTGATCAACGCCTATTTCGCTGAGCTCTATCAAAAGAAGAGCCCCAAGGAGGCCATGGATTATTTCTTGGACTTGAGTCGGGTATTTGACTTATTCACAGTTCAGCAAACCTTTGATGAACGAAATCCCTTTATTCGCCTCAACTTATCAGGGAAGTCTTATGGCTTGGCCTACGTAAATGAAGAGCTAGCCTGTGTCTTTGCTGAACATCCAGCAGAGGATATCACCTCTTCGATTTTATTCGAAATTGCAGAGATCTTTCCACATTGTTTGGTCTTTGAAAAAGATGGCAAGATCTGTCTGCAAGAGGCCGGCCCAGAAGTGGTCACTAAAACAGAGGCCCTCTCAGCCCTGACTGACTTGATGACCTTGGAAGATGGACGCTTGAAACTGTCAGGATATAACCAAGAAGAGCTCCTCGAGCTAGTGCAAGCCTACCCAGGCGACCTTTCTTTCCGTTCAGAGAACCGGACGGCCATGATTTATATAGATAGAAAGTAGACAATGGACATTCAATTTTTAGGAACGGGAGCTGGGCAACCCTCAAAAGCCCGTAATGTATCGAGCCTAGCGCTCAAATTGCTGGACGAGATCAATGAAGTCTGGCTCTTTGATTGTGGCGAAGCGACACAGAATCAAATTTTAGAAACGACCATTCGTCCGCGAAAGGTTAACAAGATCTTTATCACTCACCTACACGGAGACCATATTTTTGGTTTGCCAGGTTTCCTCTCTAGTCGGGCCTTTCAGGCCAATGAAGAGCAGACGGATCTAGATATCTATGGACCAGTAGGAATCAAATCCTTTGTGATGACTAGTCTTCGCGTATCAGGCTCTCGGCTACCTTACCGCATCCATTTTCATGAATTCGATGAGCATTCTCTGGGCAAGATTTTAGAAACCGATAAATTCACGGTTTATGCGGAGGCTTTGGACCACACTATTTTCTGTGTGGGTTACCGGATCATGCAGAAGGACTTGGAAGGGACACTCGACGCAGATAAGCTGAAGGCAGCGGGTGTTCCATTTGGACCGCTCTTTGGTCAGGTCAAAAATGGCCAAGATGTCACCCTGGAAGATGGCACTAAGATCATTGCAGCGGATTATATTTCAGCCCCTCGGCCTGGTAAGATTATCACGATCCTGGGCGATACGCGCAAGACAGATGCCAGCGTCCGCCTCGGGGTCAATGCGGATGTCTTAGTCCATGAGTCCACCTATGGCAAGGGTGATGAGAAGATTGCTCGTAAACACGGCCACTCGACCAATATGCAGGCAGCAGAAGTGGCGCGTGAAGCTGGAGCCAAGCGCCTTCTTTTGAACCATATTAGTGCTCGCTTCTTATCAAAAGACATCAGCCAATTGCGCAAGGATGCATCCAGCATTTTTGAAAATGTCTATGTCGTCAAAGATTTGGAAGAAGTGGAGATCTAAGATGCGAACCATTCTCATAACAGGAGCAAGTGGAGGCTTGGCCCAAGAAATGGTCAAGCTCCTCCCTGAAGATCGGCTGATTCTCCTTGGTAGAAATCAAGAAAAACTGGAAAAGCTCTATGCCAGTCATCCTCAAGCTGAATGCATCGGGATCAATATCACTGATTCCTCAGCCGTCCAAGATTTGGTAGAAGAGCTCTATCAGTGCTATGGACAGATTGATATCTTGGTCAACAATGCAGGCTATGGGATTTTTGAGGCTTTTGATCGCATTTCTGACCAGCAGGTGCAGGAGATGTTTGAGGTCAATACCTTTGCCCTCATGCAACTTTCACGCTTGATGGGTGCGCACATGAAGGTAGCAGGCAAGGGACACATCGTCAACATCGTCAGCATGGCGGGCCTCGTCGCAACAGCCAAATCCAGCCTTTATTCAGCTACTAAGTTTGCGGCCATCGGCTTCTCCAATGCCCTGCGTTTGGAACTCATGCCCTTTGGAATCCATGTGACAACGGTCAATCCAGGACCAATTCGGACCACTTTCTTTGACCAGGCAGACCCAGACGGAAGCTATGTCAAAGCTGTGGACCGCTATATTTTGGAACCAGACTTTGTGGCTAAGAAGATCGTGAAAAACTTTGGAAAAGCAAAACGCGAACTTAATCTTCCTTGGCTCTTGAACCTGACCCACAAGCTCTATACCCTTTTCCCCCGCATCTCGGACAAGCTAGCCAGCAAGATGTTCAATTACAAATAGGAGGAAGCAGATGGCAGCAAATATCAAAGCCTATTTAGAAAATCTCCAGCAACCCTGGGGACAGATCTATTATGATATCCTTTTTGATCAATTAAAAGACATAAAAGGTAAGCGGGTGCTCGATTTCGGCAGTGGCTTCGGCCTGGTAGCCAACCACCTGGCACAAGACAATGAGGTCCTAGCTGTGGAGCCTAATGAGGAAATGGTAGCCTTGCGGGTCCAGGATCATACTTACCAGCAACTCGTCGGAAGTCTGGACCAGATAGAGAGCTTTGAAGATGCTAGTTTTGATGTTATCCTCTGTCACAATGTCTTGGAGTATGTAGAGGATCGCAAGGTGGTTCTCAAGGCATTCACCCGTCTCTTGAAACCAGGAGGCCTGCTCTCTATCGTCAAGCACAATGAGGTTGGCCGCGTCCTGCAGACCGTCGTCTTTGAAAATGATACTCAGAAGGCGCTTGATCTCTTAGCCGGTCAAGACCTGGAAACCCATTCCATGGGCTTGGCTCAAGCCTATGATCTAGATAGAGCAGTAGAAGATCTAGCCCTCGAAGTTCAGGACTACCAAGGGATCCGTGTCTTTTATGCCTTGCAGGACAATCGTTTCAAGGACCAAGAAGGCTGGCGAGAGTCTATGCTCAAGATGGAGCTATCTGTTTGCCAAGAGTCCCCTTACCGAGATATCGCCTTCTTCCAGCACTATCGGTTAAAAAGGAGTTAAGATGTTAGATTATAAAAAAGAAATTCCAGCGATGACAGACCTACTCGCACTCTACAGCTCGGTGGGTTGGACCAATTATACCAACAACCCATCTATGCTGGAACAAGCTGTCAAAGCTAGTCTCTGGCAGTTGGCCGTCTATGATGAGAAAGAGCTCGTCGCCTACATTCGCTTGGTAGGTGATGGCCACTCGGTTATTTTTGTGCAGGACCTTTTGGTACGACCAGATCACCAGCGCCAAGGCATTGGAAAGAAACTCTTAAAAGAGGCTTTAGCGACCTTCCCAAATGTCTATCAACGGCTCCTTGCCACTGAACGTAGCGAGAAAAATCTAGCCTTTTACCAATCCCTGGGCTTTGTTGAACTTTCAGAGCAAGCCTGTACAGGGATGATCTATATGAAATAAAGAGAGTGGGACAGAAATCGGTAATTCGTTAGAATTCGATTTCGTCGTC
>CAJZGQ010000114.1 GCA_916048115.1 uncultured Streptococcus sp.
GCATTGTCTGGTTTGAGGGATTCCGTTGGATCCATTCCCTTATTTCCATAGACTGCCAAAATGGCTTTGGCTGCTGGATAGTTGGCTACATCATAAGGTTTAGAGATAGAAAGGACAGCTGCCTTCTTATGGGTGGTATTGGCATAATTGACGATTTCAGTTGGGATCTTGGTCCGCCAGAAATCTTTGTCTAGTTGCCCTTCATAACCGATCTCTGAAATCACTACGATGTGAGTGGCTTTCTCTAGGTCTTCTTTTAGACTATCAAGGGTAGATTCTTTAGTGAAGTTCTTGGCCACAAAGGAGGTATCTTTTGGAAGCACTCCATCCGCAATTAAGCGACGCATGCCCAAATTGAGTCCAGGAACTTCATTTTCAAAAGCTCCTAAGAGTAAGACATGGTCCCCTGTTTGCACCTTAAATGGCAAGGTATGGTCTTCATTTTTTACAACTGTCACTGCTGCTGCTGCAATCTTGCGTTCCAAGTCACGGTTGAGGGTAGATCCAACTGCTTCCTCTGCTTTTTCAGCTGTCCGAGCACTTGGATCAAAATTCAGGACCCCACGTTTTTCTTTGAGGGTCAGGATCCGACGAACCGACTCATTTAAGCGTTCTTCTGAGATATCACCGGTTTGCACCGCATCTACCACTGCATTGACAATGGTATCAATCTTGTTCAAATCGGCTTTGCGGCGAAGGGTCGTTGGCATCAAGACCAAATCAACTCCTGCTTTGATGGCCATCTTCACGGCTTCCACCTCACCGAAGTTCTTAGCTATAGCATCCATTCCCATGGCATCGGAGACAATCACGCCCTTATAGCCGTATTTCTTCCGTACCAAGCCCGTTAAAATATCATCAGAGAGAGTCGCTGGAACATAGATTTTCTCACCCGTTTCTTTTGAAACGACCTGATCTTTTTCAATCTGCGGGTATTGGATATGGGCCGTCATCAAGATGTCGACCCCTTCATCCATAGCTTTTTTGAATGGAAGGAGTTCCAATTTTTCAAGCTCAGCAAGAGATTTATCCACCAATGGGAGACCCGTATGGGAATCGACCGCTGTATCTCCGTGACCTGGGAAATGCTTGGCTGCTACAGCCACATTGTAGTCCTGAATGCCTTTCATCATCGGAATACCCAAGTAGGCAACCCGGTTCGGGTCAGATGAGAAGGAACGAAGCCCAATCACAGGGTTTTGAGGATTATTATTGGTATCTAGAACTGGAGCGAAGTCCACATTCAATCCTAGTGCAGAAAGTTCACGTCCGATGATTTGACCGGCTTCTTTCGCTAGTTTGGGATCATTGGTAGCCCCAATGGCCATATTACCAGGAAGGGCTGTACCCGTACCCAAGCGGTAGACGATCCCTCCTTCTTGGTCGATGGCTAACAATAGCGGAATCTTCCCGTTATTGGCTTTGTTTTCAATCGCTGCCTTTTGCATATCTTGCGTCAGAGCCAGAGTTTGCTTGGTCTCTTTGACGTTTTCAGCAAAAAGAATGACGCCTCCAAAATCATATTTATCAATTGCATCTGCTACTTCAGCATTGACCTTGGTGAGATCCTGTGGCGATTCCTGATTAGCCTCCTGCCACTTACGGAAGTCCGGCATGATCATTTGCGTAACCTTTTGCTTGAGAGGCATGTCTTCAAGCAGTTTTTCCACTTGAGGAGATGCCGTCTCCGTTGTTGTTTCCGTTGGGGAGGCTGCAGGGACTGCTTCACGATCAGTCACAGTTGGCGTTTCTGCCACTCCTTCCTGATTTTCTGTGGAGGTTTCCGGCGTTGGAGAAGCCACCACCTCTTCGACTGTTGCTGCCGGTTCATTGGCTTGATCCGGTGCTTGAGCTGTGTCTGCTTTTGCCGTTTGGACGGACAATAGAGCAAAAGCCGTTAATAGGGCCGCAGATGGATACATGATTTTTTTCATAAAGCGACCTCCTTTCTTTCAATAGATATTGTACCATTGTTTTATAGTTTTGTAAACGGTTGCAATATCTGAAATAAAAAATAGGATAAGCGCTTTTTCACTTATCCTTTCGTTCATTCATATTTTTTAAAACACAATGTCTTGACCATTTTCTGTCACTTGGTAAGTGCCCTCAACAAGATTGATTCGGGCTGTTGCTGTGACGGTCTGGTCTTTGTTTTGGCGCGTAATGACAATGGTATGTTCATCTGGTGTTTCCACCTCAATGCTTCCTTCTAAGTCAAAAGCTTGCGAGTTGTTCCGGAAACTAAAGAGCTTGAGAAGGGATTTCACAACTGGACGCTCTACTTCTTGAGCAATTTCTTCATTGCTGTAGTAATGACGGTTGATATTGCGTCCTTCCTTGGTGGTTTCTAAGAGTTCCAAATCATTCTTCCCAGCTAGGAATCCAACATAATAAACTTGTGGAATGCCCGGCGCAAAGGCTTGAATCAAGCGGGCTAGGAAATACTTGCCATCGTCATCTCCAAGCGCTGAATAGTAGGTCGAATTGATTTGGTAGATGTCCAAGTTGTTGTATTCTGCTGTTGAATATTTGCGTTTCACATTCGCTCCTACCTTGTAGAGCTCGTTTGATGCATAGTCAATTTCTTCATCTGTCAAGATATCCTTGACATCAACCACCCCAATCCCGTCATGGGTGTCGAGTGTCGTGAATTGCTTCATCGGACTCATCTTCAACCACTTAGCAAGGCGCTCCACTTTTGAGCTATAGAGGGTATAGAGGGTCACCATTGGAAGGGCAAAGTCATAGACATAATAGTCGTGATCGGCAATCTTAAATTGGATAGAATAGTGTTCATGAATCTCTGGCAAGAGCTCAGCACCGTAGCTGGCTGCCATATCGCGCACCTTATCCAGCAAGTCCCAAATATCTGGCTCCACGAAGAAATCATTGGTATCCAACTTCTTGACTGCATAGGCAAAAGCATCTAAACGAATGAGGTCACAACCATTGCTCGCCAAATGTTCGATGGTCTTGCGGATAAAGTCCATGGTCACTTCCTTGGTCACGTCCAGGTCAATCTGCTCTTCCCCGAAGGTATTCCAGAGATGCTCAGTTGTCCCATCCGCAAAGGTAATTTCTTGCTTGGGAGCTCGATCTTTGCGCTTATAAATCAAGTCTACGTCTGCTTGAGTAGGACGATTCTCCGGCCAGAACTTGTCCCAGTTGAGAAAGAGATCCTTGTAAGCACTTTGGTCATGCTTCGCTTGATAATCTTTGTAGTATTTAGACTGACGGGAAATGTGATTGATCATAAAGTCAAACATGAGATAATACTTGTCCCCCAGGCGTTTGACATCTTCCCAATCTCCAAAGGCTGGATCCACTTGGTCATAGTCCACAGGCGCAAAGCCACGGTCACCAGTTGAAGGGAAAAATGGCAAGAGGTGAACCCCACCTACTGCATCCCCAAAATATTTCTCCAGATTTTCATAGAGATCCTTAAGGTTATTTCCCAAGCTATCTGAGTAAGTAATCAACATGGTCTTATTTTGAATTGGCATAATGGTTTCCTTTTCTTTATTTGAAAGCCAAGTCTGAAGAGACCTGGCTTT
>CAJZGQ010000115.1 GCA_916048115.1 uncultured Streptococcus sp.
CACAGTTGAGTAGGGCTGTAAAAGCTGATAAAATCAGCGTAGTAGAGCCCACTCAGCCACTGCGTCTTGCTCGACAATCCAAAAACAATTGAGAGGCTAGGACTTTTGTCCCAGCCTCTTTTGTACTGGATAAACAGAAAAACGGATGCTGTCTAAAAATCTTGCATTTTTTTGCAATTTAGGTTACAATGAAGACTATAAAAAACGCGTAATCCCTAGGGTCTTTCCCTCAGGGAATTTTGTGTGTTTTGACCTATTTTCGATGGAAAGAAGCTTTGCTTCTACCGCAGGAAAAAGTATGAATAACATTGGAGGTAATAATGATTCGATCCTTAATTTCCGAGATCAAAGAATTCAAGAAGCCCTCGATTTTGGCTTCCTTGTTCATGGTCTTTGAAGTCATGTTTGAGATTTCGATTCCCTTTGTCATGGCGAGTCTTTTGGACCAAGGTGTTCAACAAAGAAACATGAACAATATTTTGTTTTACGGTGGGCTCATGCTGGTCTGTGCCTTTTGCTCCCTCTTTTGTGGGATGCAGTCTGCCCGTTATGGCGCCTATGCATCGGCTGGTTTTGCTAAAAACCTTCGTCGGGCCATTTTCAAAAAGGTTCAAACCTTCTCATTTGAGAATATTGATCAGTTCTCATCAGGTGGGTTAGTCACTCGGATGATGACGGACGTGACCAATGTGCAAAATGCCTATCAAATGGTGATCCGGATCTGTGTACGGGCACCGCTCAATTTGATCTTTGCCATTGTGGCTTGTTTCTTGATCAATCCAGAAATGGCCATGATCTTTGTCTATGTGACCATCTTTTTGGCAGCTGTCTTAAGCATCATCATGAAGATTGTGTATCCGCTCTTCACAGAAGTATTTGAAGCTTATGATAATCTCAACAACAGCATTCAAGAAAATATCACCAATATGCGGGTAGTGAAGTCTTACGTTAAGGAAGCAGATGAAACGGTTAAATTCAAGAAGGCTTCGCGTTTGATTTACAACATGTTTATGAAGGCTATCCGTGTCGTTGTCTTGAGTAGCCCAGCTATGATGCTTTCCATGTATGCTTCTTTCCTTTTGATCTCATGGATTGGAGCTCATCTGATCGTCGGTGGCCAACTTTCTACTGGGAATTTGACTTCTATGTTTAGCTACACCATGACCATTCTCATGTCGCTCATGATGTTCATGATGATCTTTGTCATGTTGTCGATTTCTATGGCATCTGTTGAGCGGATCAATGAAGTCTTAACGACCAAAACGACGATTGACTCTCCAGAAAATGGGATCAAAGAAGTCGCTGATGGTTCGATCAACTTTGAGGATGTGACCTTTGCCTATACCGATGAAAATGGCGACAAGACCCATGTCTTACAAGGGATTAATCTTTCCATTCGTTCAGGGGAAGTAATTGGTATCTTGGGAGGAACAGGATCAGGGAAATCAAGCTTGGTGCAGTTGATTCCTCGTCTCTATGATGTTGAGTCTGGTCGGGTGACAGTAGCAGGCCACGATGTCAAAGAATACGATCTTGATTCCCTTCGTAAGCAAGTGGCCATGGTTCTTCAGACCAATGTTCTTTTCTCTGGTACGATTAAAGAAAATATGCGCTGGGGAAATAAGGATGCGACGGATGAAGAGATCATCGCGGCTTGTAAGATTGCCCAAGCCGATGAATTTATTCAAGATTTCAAAGAGGGCTATGACACCATGATTGAGCGTGGGGGATCCAACGTTTCTGGTGGTCAACGCCAGCGTCTCTGTATCGCGCGTGCCCTTCTTATGAATCCGAAGATCTTGATCTTGGATGATTCGACTTCAGCGGTCGATACCAAGACAGATAGTTTGATTCGTCAAGGATTGGCAACCAGCTTGAAAGAGACGACCAAAATCATCATTGGTCAACGGATTTCCTCTATTCAAGATGCAGATCGTATTATTGTGATGAATGATGGCCAAATCGATGCGATCGGTCGTCACGAGGAATTGCTTGCGACCAATGCCATCTACCAAGAAGTATATGAAATGCAAACACAAGGGAAAGGAGAAGCAGATGAAAACTAAGAAAAAAGCAAATCTAGGCTCTATCCTTCGCCTGCTCGACTTCCTTTGGAAAAACTACAAGGTATCCTTGATTGTTTCCTTTATCTTAATCATTCTATCGTCTCTTGCGACGGTTAATGTGACAGCTTCGATTCAGTCCTTGGTCGATGTCTATGTGGAGCCCATGCTGACAAGCAATAGCCATGATTTTGGACCGCTCTTGTCCTTCTTGACACGAGTTGGTTTGATCTGTTTGATCGGGGTACTTGCCAACTATGGCTTTACCTTGATTATGGCGACTGTTTCACAAGACTCACTTAGAAGTCTTCGAAATCAGTTGTTTGCTCGCATGCAAAAACTGCCCGTTCGTTACTTTGATACCCACCAACACGGGGACATCATGTCTATCTATACCAATGATATTGATGCTCTTCGCCAAGCGATTGAACAATCCATTCCTCAACTCTTATCCTCAGCGATTACCATCCTTGGGGTAACGATTACCATGCTGACAGTGAGTCCGCTCTTGTTCTTGATTGTCCTTATGATGCTTGTCGTAATGTTCTATGTCATGAAGAATGTCTCTAGCAAGTCAGGTCGTTACTTTGGGGCCCAACAAAAAAACTTGGGGATTGAAAATGGCTTTATTGAAGAAATGATGACTGGTCAGAAAGTGGTTAAGGCCTTTGTGCACGAATCTGAAAGCATTGAAGATTTTGATCGGATCAATGACCAGCTCTTTGAATCCTCTTATCTAGCCAATCGCTATGCCAATGTCCTCATGCCAATTCTTGGGAACTTGGGAAATGTTTCCTTTGTTCTGACGGCCTTGATCGGTGGCCTCTTTGCCCTGAACAGTATCGGTGGTTTAACCATTGGTGGTCTCATGGCCTTCTTACAATTGAACCGCTCCTTCACGGGACCGATTGCTCAGGTCTCTCAACAATTGAACTTTGTCCTGATGGCTTTGGCTGGTGGAGATCGTGTCTTTGATTTCTTGGATGAAGAAGAAGAGGTCGACCTTGGAAAAGTGACGCTGGTCAATTATGAACTGGTCGATGGAGAAATGGTTGAAACCGATCAGAAAACTAACAAGTGGGCTTGGAAACACCCTCGTCCAAATGGAGATTACCAGCTTGTCAAGATGGTCGGAAATGTGGTCTTTGATAATGTTGATTTCTCTTATGATGGGAAGAAACAAATTCTTCATGGCATCAATCTCTATGCGGATAAGGGTCAAAAAGTGGCCTTTGTTGGAGCGACTGGTGCAGGGAAGACAACCATCACCAACTTGATCAACCGATTCTATGATATCCAATCCGGAATGATCACCTATGATGGGATCGATATCAAATTGATCGAGAAAGATTCTCTTCGTCGTTCTCTCGGAATCGTTCTTCAAGATACCCACTTATTCACTGGTACGATTGCGGAAAACATCGCTTATGGCCGTGC
>CAJZGQ010000116.1 GCA_916048115.1 uncultured Streptococcus sp.
CACGAACAGTGTCACCAGGACGGAATGCAGGGATATCAGTACGAAGTTGACCTTCTGTCAAACTTTGGATTAATGGATTCATTTTATTCTCCTATCTTCGTCAATCTTGAGGGACCTCCCTCAGCGGATAAACTGTATTTTTGTGCTTCCATTACGCACAGAAACTATCATATCAGATAATTTCAGGTTTGTAAAGCTCTTTTCTCTACTTTTTCGCAACTTTTTGACCCGAATAAATGCTCCATTCTTTTGGTAGGCAATAGGCGATGGCGCAGGCGATCACAAAGAAAGGAAGATTGGCATAACCAAAGACTTCTCCTCCGATCAAGATCGGTGCGAGCAAGGTCGTCGTCGCACTGCCAAAGACACTGGCATAACCAATAGCGGCCACGACTAAGACTGGTAAGCCCAGCATAGGAGCAAGGAAGACTCCAAGCGTAGCCCCGATCGCAAAGAGCGGTGTCACTTCTCCCCCTTGGTATCCAGCAGAGATGGTCACCACTGTAAAGAGGAGCTTCAAAATCCAGTCATAACTCTGGGCACTACCCTGATGAAAAGCCACATCAATCAGATTGGTTCCAAGTCCACTATAAGTGCCGACCTTGGTCAGCTGGAGGGTCAAGAGGACCAAGCTGAGTCCAGCCCCTATAAGGGCAATCCGGATATAAGGATTAGGCAAGACTTGTGCGACGGTTTTCTTCAACCAGGAAAGGCTAACTGCAAAGAGTTTCCCAGCGAGGCCAAAAGCTAGGCCAAGAAGGGCAACTTTGATCAAGGTGTCTGGTGTCCAGCTCAGCGTTTCTTTTAGTGGCACAGCAAATTTCTCCAAGCCAAGGGCATGAGAGGTGAAGCTAGCCACGATTGAGGCAATGAGCGCTGGATAGAGAGCCATCAACTGCAACTCCCCAACTGTCAAAACTTCAAGAGCAAAGAAGGTTGCTGCGAGTGGCGTCTGAAAGAGCCCCGCAAAACCTGCTGCCATCCCAGTCATGAGAAAGATACGCGAAGCATCTGGAATCTTGATATGACGGGCAAAACGATGCGAAAGGGTCGCTCCGATCTGGACTGCTACACCTTCCCGACCTACCGAACCACCAAAGAGATGGCTCATCCAGGTCGTCAGCATGATCAAAGGTACCAAAACCAAGGGGATTTTCTCCTCACGCGCGTGTCCGACATCAAAGATGAGGCCCATTCCTTTTGAAGCTTTACCACCAAAACGTTTATAAAGATAAACGATGACAAGCCCCGCTATGGCTAGAAAAAGAATCAAGGGCCAATGCTGGCTTCGGAAATCTCCAATCAGGAGAAGACCTTGACCAAAAATCATATCAATGGCACCAACCAAGAGACCAATGAAAAGAGCCATCCCTGTTAGGACCACATACTGTTGTGCTTTTTGCTTGATTGATAGACTAGTCACGCGCCTTCACCTCCTCTTGATAGTCTCTCGAGCGCTTCATCATATCTTGAAACTGGGCTTGAATAGTCGCCCGATACTGCTCATCCGTCACGAGAGAGCCGACTTTCTCAAGCACCTCTCTTTCCCTGCCTTGATCGAGCACAGGTAAGCTCTGCTGCTCCTTATATTCAACAATCTGACCGACACAGACCATCCGTCTTTCCAGCAAGGCTACAAGCTCTTGATCGATCTGGTCAATGTCCTTACGAATCTGATCTAAATCCATGTGTCTCCTCTTTATTTTGGATATAAATCGAGGCTGTAATCCATCGATCCAGCCTCTTTGTCATTAATTTGCTTTTGCTACGAGTTCTTCTGCAAAGGCTTCTAATTTTTCAATGTCTTCGTCTTCTGCAGACAAATCAACTTTGACACACTCAGAGCCTTTTTCAGCACCAGTCGCAGCGAAGCAACGGTCGAAATCATCAACTGCTTTACAAAATTCATCGTAGAAGGTATCACCTGATCCTACCACACCGTAAAGTTTGCCTTTGAGATCAAGGCCAGCCAAATCTTCGTAGAAATCTTGGATCTCATCTGGAAGCTCTCCATCACCGTAAGTATAAGTCGCTACCACTGCGATATCTGCTTCAAGGAAGTCCTCCGCATCCACAGTTGTACACTCATCCACATCTACTTCGACACCAAGATCACGGAATTTGTCCGCTACGATATCAGCAATTTCTTCAGTATTTCCAGTCATACTAGCAAAAACAATCTTCGCTACAGTCATAATTTCCTCCCAAAAGCTATTTCCCGTATTATACCACTTTTTCAAGCATTTTGCACGAAACCTTTCCCGATAAGGTGAAAGAAGGGACACGTTTCAAGAAATTGGACCGATTCAACTTAATCGCCCTTGTTTTCTTCTTGAATTTCTTTAATAGTTTTAATTTCTTTATCCAACCTCTTATCAAAATCAGCTTTGTTTTTGAATGGGTAAGAATAGGTGCGCCAAGTGTACCATTTTAGCCCTTCTTCTCCCTTATAGTACCACTCAATTTTTGTTGGTAAGAATTCTTTGTTATAGGTGATACGAACTTTGGTGAATTGACGTTTTTTATTTAAATAAATCGCCTCAAATTCTGAGTGATACTCTTCTTTCATCAATTTATCGTCCACAAACCTTTTTGGTGAGCTCGTAATTTGATAGTTAGATTTCTTTATTTCATCAGTAGTAATTTTGTTGCTCAATAATACCGATGAGAGTTCTTCATTTATCGCAGATTTGTAATACTGTTTACGATCCCAGTCTGCTTTATAACCGCCATAAACTGTATCGTCTTTCACTGCCGTTTCATCATTATAGTAATATTCCTTTTTATCAAGATCCAACCCAACCTCAAAATGCTCTTCGGTAGGATCTCCCATTTTGATCATAACAAATTGCTTTTTCTTTAAAACATTCAATGCTGATCGATTGTTACTGCAACTACTTATAAAAAACAGGGCAAGAATTGCCATCATTATTTTTGGCAAATGAAACAATAATTCCCATTTGCTTGTTAATCTTTTAATGTGTTTCATCTCTCTCATTCTAACAAAATATATACCTAAAAGGAAGTGTCTTCCTAACAATAAAGCTGGGCCCTAAATAAGCTCAGCTTTATTTCAATAACAGGTCAATCACCCTCATTTTCTTTTTGAATTTCTTTAATAGTTTCGATTTCTTCATCAAGCTTCTTATCAAAATCAGCTTTGTTTTTGAATGGGTAAGAGTATGTGCGCCAAGTGTACCATTTAAAGCCTTCTTCGCCCTTATAGTACCACTCGATTTTTGTTGGTAGGAATTCTTTGTTGTAGGTGATACGAACTTTGGAAAATTGACTATCCTTGATAGAATATCTACCTTCAAATTCTGGCGGATGTTTTTCATCTAATAATTTTTTATTGATGAATGAATCAGTTGAACGAGTGATTTGATAGTTGGAATCTTTTATATCTTCAATATTAATGTGGTGATTTAAAAGTGCTGAAGTGAGCTCAATATCTAAAGCTCTTTTATAATACTCCGCAGCAC
>CAJZGQ010000117.1 GCA_916048115.1 uncultured Streptococcus sp.
CACTATTCAAAATAGCAATGCGGTCACATAAGGTTTCAACTTCGGCCATATCGTGACTTGCCAAAACAATTGTCTTGCCCTGTGATTGAAGCTTTCGGATTTGTTCATGGAGAGCTAGTCTTCCTTCAACATCAAGTCCCGCTGTAGGTTCATCGAGAAATAGAATATCTGGATTACTGATAAGTGCAAGAGCAAGATGTAATCTTCTTTTTTGGCCAGTGGATAATTCTATGTATTGCGACTCTTCAATTTCTTTTATGCCAAGGGACTTTAGCATAACATCATCAATGTGTGTATGATTCCATTTTGCAAAGAGTTTTATGGCTTCCATCGGTTTGATGTGAGCGGGTAGAGAGGAGGACTGTAGTTGAATTCCGGTTTTCCCGTTTACAACTATCTTGCCTTCGTCATATTTTCTCAGACCTTCGATACATTCAAGCGTTGTTGTTTTACCAGCTCCGTTTACTCCGAGCAGAGCAAATATTTCTCCTTGTTTGATTTGAAAATCGAGACCTCCAAGAACCAATTTGCTACCATAACTTTTCTTTAATCCAGAAATCTTTATCGCGTCTTTCATGGTTCCACCTCCTCAAAGGGATTTGTTCCAAGCCTTGAAAAATAGACTTGTAGGGCGGGTCCTATATAATCATTGACGATTTTTTGCTTTTCTTCCCAAGTGTTTGAGGCGGTATCAATAGTACCAACTTCCATCAACTTAGGAAGCATGCTCATATCACCATTCGTAAACTCCATAATCAAGCCCCAGTATTCTTTCACAACCTGTTGGCTTTGTTCGCTTTCGGCTGGTATGTTTTCTTTTTGAAGCTCTACGATTTGATCACTTAGGCGGTTCAATCTGTCCATAAAGTCTAGTCCGCTTTTCTTGTCAAATCGACTGCGTATCTGGTCGAGCGTATCATCATCAAAGCGCTTGATAAGAGAGTAGGAGTCATTCTTCATCTGTAGATTGACGATGATGTCTGCATACTTCTTAAAGTTGACCGTCTGTATTTGTAAAACTTCTACCTTTAGCTGCTCTATTGCGACCAAAGAATCCTTAAGTTGTTCTATATTTTTACGAAGAACATCTGCCTGCTCTGTAAGAGCATTGGCAACATCATCAGGTGTTTTCAAAGAGATCAAACGCCCCTTTATATCCTTGAGAGAAAAACCTAATGATTTTAAAGACAATATCTGATGGAGTAGCACTAAGTCTTTATCGGTATAAAGCCTGCGACCTCCCTCACTTTCTGCCGATGGGGAAAGCACCCCTTCTTTATCATAGTATTGTAAAGTACGGACGGTAACCCCCATTTTCTTAGCAAGTTGCCCAACTGTCATAAATCCTTCCGGAATTGCTCTATATTTAGCCATCATTACCCTCCTCCTCATACCTATTATACATCGTTACGTAAGGTCATGAACAAGATTATTTTAAAAAAATTTGATTGAAAAAGACCTTTTCATTTTCGAGAAAAGAAAGAGAGGTCATAGAAAAAACGAAGCATGTGACAAAATAAGTCCAAAATATTGACATAATTCCTAGCCTTTAGAATATTATTGATGGGTATGTGTCGTGATTTAGAAAAGAAAAGTACAATTACAAGATGATCAATAGCAAACACAAGAGGCTGGGACAAAAGTCCTAGCCTCTCAATTGTTTTTGGATTGTCGAGCAAGACGCAGTGGTTGAGTGGGCTCTACTACGCTGATTTTATCAGCTTTTACAGCCCTACTCAACTGTGCGGAGGTGGGACGACGAAATCGAATTCTAACGAATTACCGATTTCTGTCCCACTCTCTTTTTCAGTTTAAAACTATTTGTCACCAATTACGCACTCAGATTTCTTATCTCTTACAACTTTTATTTAGTGAAAGAGGAATCCATTTTTCACTTGAATCCCTTCTCATTTGTATGGTAGAATGTATATACAAATTGTATGTACAAAGGAGAGGTGGAAATGGCAAACACGAAAGCAGTGAATTTTCGCGCAGATGCGATGTTTTACCAGAAAACAAAAGAGGTGCTTGCAGATCAAAAAATTTCGGTGTCAGATGTCCTAAATGCGGCACTTCGAAAAATTGCCAACGGGACTGTGGATCCAAGAGAATTTGTTTCGAGTGATTTGCAGGACAAACAGTATCAAGTAGCCTTTGAGGACTTAAAAAAGGAGATTTTAGTGGGGCACCAGGAAATCGCTCAAGGAAAAGTCACTTCTGTAGCCGATGTGAGAAAGGAATTTGGTCTTGACTAAGTTGAAACGTTATCAGGTCTTTCTTTCAGATCGTGCTAAGCAGGACTTGCGTGACATTCACGACTATATTCTTGTGAATTTTTATAGCCAGCAAGCTGCAGATGGCAAAGTCGATTTGCTATTGAGCGCTTTTGAGACCCTAGAACTGTTTCCAGAAGCCTGCCCTCTGGTATCAAGCCGAGGCTATGGTGAGATGACGAATGATGGAAAACCCTATCGTTATATGCCAATAGAGAACTATCTCGTATTTTATTATATGGAGAAGCATAGGGTGTATGTTGCTCGTATACTCAGTGCAAAGCAGGATTGGGTCAAGATTTTTTATAAGTAGGATGAGGAACCCCCATGTTAAAATCCAATAAGCTAATCATTTTTTTAATTTCTCTCCCCTTTCTGATGGTCCTTGTTTTCTATTCTCTTAGTGAGCATCCTGGATATAGTGATGATGGGAATTTCGTCAGAAATCATGAGACTGCTATTAAGAGTGAGATCATCGCACACTTAGCCCAGGAAAAGCAGGACATAGAATCTGTTACCTTATTACCAAATACTGCTAGGGGCGAGTATGATAATGGTGGTGATGTGAGTGGACATTACCATATCTATTTTACCGCCTACGTCAATCATAATCGCGAGCGAACGATAAGCGTAGAACTATTCTTCCCAGATGCCAGCATCCCCCCTTTCACCTTGTTTCCTCCCAACCCTTATAAAGACAAAGGCAAAAAGATGTCCAATTGGGTGATGGGGAATATTGAAGTATCGGAAGAAACCTCTAGATAGAAATAAGAACAAGTCATGATGAATAGAATAGTAGACGAACAGATCACTCTTATTCCTTATTATAGGAATGATGACATTTCCCTTCTTTGGTATCAAGATAGTGAGATTTGCAAACAAGTGGATAATACTGATCAGATTTACAGTCTAACAAAACTTCATAAAATGTATGAT
Organism: uncultured Streptococcus sp.; assembly: GCA_916048115.1. Taxonomy (GTDB): domain Bacteria; phylum Bacillota; class Bacilli; order Lactobacillales; family Streptococcaceae; genus Streptococcus. Next base: position 3,210 of record CAJZGQ010000117.1, read on the forward strand.
TACCTAACTTCACATGGTTCATGCTATTATATCCAATATAAAGGAGTGTTAGTTGGAGATGTGACACTTCAAAGTAACTCGGAACTTTCTATAGTGATCAGCAAAGAGTATCAGAATTTACAGATCGGAAGACGATGTATTTCTGAAATGATACAGTTGGCCAAAGAGAAAAAAATGGTTAAGGTAACTGCTCAAATTTATCCTTTTAATACTCAAAGTCAAAGAATGTTTTTGGCTTTGGGATTTCAGAAAG
>CAJZGQ010000118.1 GCA_916048115.1 uncultured Streptococcus sp.
ACCATGCAAAGATTGCACAGTATAGTAGGCGTTGTACGTGACATATATTTCCTTTCTATGATATTGACAATTAATCAATATAAACTTTTTTCTTTATCTCTTTTTCATCACAAAGGGATTTACCAGCTCATGGTATTCATCATAGGCATCCAAAAGAGAGCCTCTCTGAAAGACAATTGACTTCTCTTTTAAATAATACTCCGAGTGAATCGTTACCGAACCATGACATCACTGCTAAAGAACAACTCAATGAATAATACCAGGATCAGGCTAGCAAAGAGACTAAAAAGTAGCCCCCCTCGACATTCTTCCAACTGACTATTTGTGTCCGATAGAAGGGATACCAGTTGTAAATGAAAACGAAAAACGTTCTTGCCTTAAATAATGATCAATAGGATATGAACACCTAATCGAAGCCAATGATCAATTAGAGGCGTATCTGGATCACTATTTTTACTATCTAAGAATAGGCTGAGCGATAACAAAAGTAAAGCAAGGGCAATGACTATTTTCAGAGATAGCATCATACCACCAATAGCAAGAGTAGCTAGAAAGCCAAAAAATGGCAACGGGCTAAATAAAAATGACAATAAACTGAAATAGAGCATAAACGAAGAGAGTATCAATAAGCCGTAAACAATCAACTTAGTGAAAATTGAGACTCTTTTTCCTTCTCTTTTCATTTTTGATAGTGAATAAATGACATAGATCATATAGATAAAAAGTAGCATATGGAATCATTCCTATGTTTTATAGATTATGTAATAGTTTAACCAAAAGCCAATCAAAATACAACTAAAGACACTAACTTATCAGTAGTAACCCATCTCTGATCAAAGTTTCTTCACTTCTGCTGCGACCTTTTGGAGATGGTGTTCCCGCATGCTAGCGGTGTTCACATCCCGACCGACTTCTCCCAAGATGCAGACGCGCTTGGTTTTGATCCCACAGTGGTTCAAGACGGCATTCTTCAAAACAGAGATACCATAACTATCAGGAATGTTGAAAGGGCCTGAAAAGATCTTGTACCACCAAGTAGGCGCCATGGAGGTCGCATAAATGCTGGCTGTTTTTCCTTTAAGCAACTTCTTAAATTGCTTGCCTCTAAGGTAATTCCAGATGAAGCTTCCTTGATCATTGGCCGAGTAGGCAATCCCCGGTGTAAAGACCCGGTCGATCCAGCCCTTCATGAGGCTCGGCATACTACTCCACCAGATGGGATAGACAAAGATCAGGTGATCCGCCCACTGGATCCATTCTTGGGAACGAAGAATAAAAGGATCTTCCTCCATCCGCTTTCGATAGCCATAGCGAAGAACTGGATCAAAATCCTCTTCATTGAGATTGATCACTTTAAGCTCGTGGCGATTTGAGTCAATTGTTTCGACAATGGTTTGAAAAATAGCCTGACAGTAACTTTCCTTATCGGGATGCCCATTGATGACTAGAATTTTCATTCTTCCCTCCTACTAATCCAAGGCCTTGACTTCCAACATCATATCGCGGATCTGTGCTGCCAATTCGAAATCAAGCACTTCGACGGCTTCTTGCATTTGGCCTTGCAGTTTCTTGACCAGTTCCTTACGCTCTTGGCGGTTGAGACTAGTGATATCCACTTCCTTATCCTCTTCCTTGGCCACAGCCTTGGTAACAGAGATCAGGTCACGGATTTCCTTCTTAATGGTTTGTGGCACAATGCCATGCTCTTCATTGTAGGCCATCTGAATCTGACGACGGCGGGCTGTTTCATCGATGGCTTTTTGCATAGACTGGGTCATAGTGTCCGCATACATGATCACGTGACCCTCACTATTACGGGCAGCACGACCGATGGTCTGAATCAATCCGCGTTCATTACGGAGGAAACCTTCCTTGTCAGCATCGAGAATAGCAACTAGACTAACTTCTGGCACGTCAATCCCTTCGCGAAGAAGGTTGATCCCGACCAAGACGTCAAAAACGCCCAGACGCAAATCACGGATAATCTCCGTCCGCTCCAAGGTCTTAATGTCCGAGTGCATGTATTTGACCTTGACCCCCATTTCTTTGAAGTAGTCCGTCAAATCTTCTGCCATCTTCTTGGTCAAGGTGGTGACAAAGGTCCGCTCTCCACGTTCTACACGCGCATTGATCTCACCCAAGAGATCGTCCATTTGACCCATGGTCGGACGCACTTCCACCTCGGGATCGAGTAGGCCTGTCGGACGAATGATCTGCTCGATGACAGTATCCGTTTGTTCCATCTCATAATCACCCGGTGTCGCTGACACATAGACAATCTGGTGGACATGACTTTCAAACTCCTCCCGACGCAGTGGCCGGTTATCCAAGGCAGACGGCAAACGGAAACCATAGTTGACTAGCATTTCCTTGCGCGAGCGGTCTCCATTGTACATGCCCTTGATCTGTCCCATGGTCATGTGGCTTTCATCGATCATAATGAGAAAATCTTCTGGGAAAAAGTCAAGAAGAGTGTAAGGTGGCTCTCCCTCACTCCGTCCATCCATGTGACGGGAGTAGTTTTCGACCCCATTGGTGTAGCCCATCTCCCGTAGCATTTCAATATCGTACTCAGTACGTTGTTTCAGGCGTTGAGCTTCCAAAAGCTTGCCTTCTTTTTCAAAGACTTTTAACTGCTCTTCTAGTTCCGCTTGAATCTTGGCAATGGCCACTTCCATATGGTCGTCGTTGGTCACGAAGTGAGTGGCTGGGAAAATGGCCAAGTGGTCCACATCTCCTAGAACTTGGCCAGTCAAAGCTTCAATCTCACGAATCCGCTCAATCTCATCCCCGAAAAACTCAACACGGAAGGCATGTTCATCACGCGAAGCTGGGAAAATCTCGACCACATCCCCACGAACACGGAATTTCCCCCGTTGAAAGTCGATGTCATTACGCTCAAACTGGATATCCACCAGGTCATTGAGCAGTTTATCACGAGAAATCTCCAGACCTGGACGCAGACTGACCACGCTATCGGCATATTCCTTAGGCGAACCCAACCCATAGATACATGAAACAGACGCAACTACAATAACGTCATTGCGCTCTAAGAGGGCTGAGGTTGCTGAGTGACGAAGCTTGTCAATCTCATCATTGACCGAGCTATCTTTTTCGATATAGGTATCACTCGATGGCACATAGGCTTCAGGCTGGTAGTAATCGTAGTAAGATACGAAGTACTCGACCGCATTTTCAGGGAAAAATTCCTTGAACTCCCCATAGAGCTGGCCCGCTAGGGTTTTATTGTGGGCGATGACCAGGGTCGGCTTATTGACCTGGGCAATAACCTGGCTCATGGTATAGGTCTTCCCCGTACCAGTTGCTCCCATCAGGATTTGCGCCTTCTCACCACCCTCGATGTTATCCACCAGTTGCTCAATGGCCTGCGGTTGATCCCCAGACGGTTGGTATTTGGATACTAGTTTAAATTTGTTATCAGTTACTCGATTAATCAT
>CAJZGQ010000119.1 GCA_916048115.1 uncultured Streptococcus sp.
CTGCGTCTTGCTCGACAATCCAAAAACAATTGAGAGGCTAGGACTTTTGTCCCAGTCTCTTTTTATGGAAGGTAAGATGGCAATTGGCAGTTAAGTTTTATCTTCCAACTGTTATTCCAATTAAAAAAATTCGAGTAAATAAAAGAAATCAGGAAAACCTGATTTTTATTTTTTTCGTTTATTGTAGTAAATTCGGAACCCTTGAATACTAGCAAAGCTAGAACCAATCGCTAAAGCAAACGCAAAGAAGGTATTCATTTTCGTTGCTAAAAAGACAAAACTAAATACAACCGTCAACACACAGAAAATAGCAATATTTAAAAAATATAGCAATTCACTTAATTGAGGTGCGGGTTCAACTTCAGGAGCATAGTCCTGAATAGGGGTTTCTTGGGTTTGTTTGGTTAATTCGATATAATCGAATTCTTCTTCATGGTGTCTTAAATTTCTTACGGGCATTTTCTCTCTCCTAACAGTACTCTATTATTCTATCATGAATTCAGGTATATAAATGTTACAAAAATGTTACAAATTTTACAAAATGAATATATTTTTCTAGAATATCGGAATTTTTGTTATAATGGTTCTATGAAAAATATTATTATTACAGCAACAGCAGAGAGTGTTGAGCAAGCGCAAGCCCTGATTGATGCAGGGGTTGACCGAATCTATGTCGGTGAAAAAGACTACGGATTACGATTGCCTCAAACTTTAAGCTATGACGAAATAAATCGAATTGCCCAACTGGTCCATGCTGCTGGCAAAGAATTGACAGTAGCTGTAAATGCACTCATGCACCAATCGATGATGGATTCAATCAAGCCTTTCCTAGATTTTCTAAAGGAAATTCAGGCTGATTATATTACTGTCGGAGATGCGGGCGTTTTTTATGTCTTGAAACGAGATGGCTATCCATTCAAAACCATCTACGATGCATCAACCATGGTCACTTCTAGCCGCCAGATCAATTTCTGGGGAAAACAAGCAGGAGCTTCTGAAGCTGTTCTGGCTCGTGAGATTCCATCTGCCGAATTATTCGTAATGGCTGAGAATCTTCAGATTCCAGCAGAAGTATTGGTCTATGGTGCTAGCATTATTCACCATTCGAAACGACCTCTTCTTCAGAATTATTACAACTTCATCAAGACAGAGGACTCTGTGACCAAGGAGCGTGATTTGTTCCTAGCAGAACCAGGAGATCCAAATTCTCATTATTCGGTCTACGAGGACAAACATGGAACCCATATCTTCTCAAATAATGACTTGAATATGATGACCAAATTGTCTGAGTTGGTAGAACATGGCTTTGATCATTGGAAACTCGATGGTGTCTACTGTCCGGGTGAAAACTTTGTCAAGATTACAGAGTACTTTGTCAAGGCCCGTGATTTGATTCAAAAAGGAACATTTACACAGGATCAAGCCTATCTGTTTGATGAAGAAATCCGCAAATTGCATCCAGCTAATCGTGGTTTGGATACTGGTTTCTATGATTATGAACCAGATCGTGTAAAATAATAAAAAAACTAGGGCTTCTTCGTTTGTGAGTTTTCCTTTTTCAGGGAACGAAGAGGCTATTCATCATATCGACAATCTTGTAAATTGGAGAAAACATGACAAATACAAAAAAACGTCCAGAGGTTTTGGTACCTGCTGGAACATTAGAAAAATTAAAAGTTGCCGTTAATTATGGGGCAGACGCAGTGTTCGTCGGTGGACAAGCCTATGGTTTGCGTAGCCGTGCTGGAAACTTTACCATGGATGAGCTTCGTGAAGGTATCGAATATGCGCATGCACGTGGCGTAGATGTACACGTGGCTTCGAACATGGTGACCCATGAGGGAAATGAACAAGGGGCTGGTGAATGGTTCCGTGAATTACGAGATATGGGCCTTGACGCCGTGATCGTCTCAGACCCGGCCTTGATTGAAATCTGTGCAACTTATGCACCTGGACTCAATATTCACTTGTCTACGCAAGCTTCTGCAACCAACGTGGAGACCTTCCATTTCTGGAAAGAATATGGCTTGACCCGTGTCGTCTTGGCCCGTGAGGTATCCATGGAAGAGTTGGCAGAGATCCGTAAGCGTACCGATCTTGAGATCGAAGCCTTCGTTCATGGAGCCATGTGTATTTCTTATTCCGGACGTTGTACCCTTTCTAACCACATGTCTGACCGGGATGCCAACCGTGGTGGTTGTTCTCAATCTTGTCGTTGGAAATACGATCTCTATGATATGCCATTTGGCCAAGAACGCAAGAGTATCAAAGGACAAGTCCCAGAAGAATATTCTATGTCAGCCGTGGACATGTGTATGATCGAAAATATTCCAGACATGATTGACAATGGGGTTGATAGCTTGAAGATCGAAGGTCGGATGAAATCTGTCCATTACGTATCAACAGTTGCCAACTGTTACAAGGCAGCTTGTGATGCCTATATGGAAAGTCCAGAAGCCTTTTATGCCATTAAGGATGATTTGATCAATGAATTGTGGAAAGTCGCTCAACGTGAATTAGCAACTGGATTCTACTACCAAACACCGACTGAAAATGAACAATTGTTTGGGGCACGTCGTAAGATTCCGCAATACAAATTTGTAGGAGAAGTGGTGGACTTTGATCCATCTACCATGACTGCGACGATTCGCCAACGGAATGTCATCAATGAAGGCGACCAAGTGGAATTCTACGGACCAGGCTTCCGTCATTTTGAATGCCAGATCCAAGACTTGCATGATAAGGATGGAGTGAAGATTGATCGCGCACCAAATCCGATGGAACTTCTTACGATCACCGTTCCACAAGAAGTCAAGCCAGGAGATATGATTCGTTCTTGCCAGGAAGGTTTAATCAATCTCTACTCAAAAGATGGGGCAAGTAAAACTGTTCGAGTATAACAAAAAAAGAGAGGGTTAAATCTCTCTTCAGAATATAGAAAAACTCTATTAGGACTAGAAAAACTTCTCCTTTAGAGTTTTTTCTTTATATAATTATGAAAAAAGATTGAAGAAAATTGTCAAAATGGACTTTTTCTTCAATCTGTATAATCAACTTTTAATTGAATGCATTCTGTTTGGTTTTATTCTTTTCCATAAAGGTAACGACTAGCAATTAACCAAGTAGCAATATACATTATCACGTTAACCAAAAATGCGACAACGATAACCATATTCCAATTATGGGATAAATTAGTAGTTAGAATCCCCATAATTGTTGTACCAAAAAGTCCACCAATTTGTTTGTTAGCGTTTAAAGTTGCACCAGCAATTCCAGATAATTCTTGACCAGCAGCTTCCATAAGAATGGTAGTAGTTGCTGGAGTTAACACTCCGATACCAAGGCTCATTAAAGAAAATAAAGGGATTAGGATGTATAGTTGAATTTCATGAAAAAGGACTCCAATTCCAAAAATTCCTGCTGCTCCTACAATGGCAAAAATAATTGAGACAG
>CAJZGQ010000120.1 GCA_916048115.1 uncultured Streptococcus sp.
GGTTATTGTAATCAAAGTTATTACAAATAAACTTAACAATTTTAACAATTAACATATATCACAAATAAAGAGGAAATAAGCATGACAAACTTTACAGATTTACAAACAAAACGCCGTTCTATCTATGCATTGGGAAAAGATGTGGAACTTTCAAATCAAGAATTGATTGATACTATTCAAGGAGCTGTCCTTAACACACCAACAGCTTTCAATTCACAAACATCACGTGTGGTGATCCTGCTGGATGAAGAATCAGATGCCTTCTGGAATGAGATTGCTTATTCAGAACTTGAAAAAGTAACACCGGCAGAAGCCTTCGAAGGAACAAAAGAACGTTTGAAAGGTTTTGCCCAAGCTAAGGGAACAATTCTCTTCTATGAAGACCAAGATGTGGTGAAAGGCCTTCAAGAGCAATTCCCACTTTATGCAGATAACTTCCCAATTTGGTCAGAACAAGGTCACGGAATCGCCCTTTATGCGACATGGTTGGCTTTGGCTGAGAAGAATATCGGCATGAACGTGCAACACTATAACCCACTTGTTGATGCCCAATTGGCTGAAAAATATGATATCCCAGCTAACTGGAAGCTCCGTGCCCAAGCACCATTTGGACAAATCGTCGCACCAGCAGGAGATAAGGACATTCAAACAGAAGGCCGTTTCAAAGTTTTTGGCGACAAATAATCACCTTAACTTAGTCAGTCGGTTTTGTACTGACTGAACAAAATCATATTGATAAGACAAATGACTAGCAGGATTGAAGAATCTTGCTAGTTTTTTCTATTTCAAAACTAGTAATGCCTAAGAAAATGTATAGCTTGAATTTTGAAACTTTCCTTAGGTGATAGCAAATGTCAGCGATCTTCTCCGAAGTTTCATGAGTAAAGTTTGAGCCCTCGATTTTTTATTTTTAGGCTCAGGTTAAGACAGTTCTCCAAACCTCTGAGTATCTAAAATTATTTGGTTTTGGGTACTTTCTTAGCGGTATCTTTCACATCAATTTTTCCAAGTCGTTTATCGAAGGAGAGATACATTAAAAGGTTTGAAAAGGTGAGCTACTTATATTTTATTTTCAATAATTTTGACAATGTTCTTTTTATTTTTGACAAAGATGCTTGTCAAAAATAAAAAGAAGCGTTACAATAGTTTTAGACGAAGGAAGGAGAGAAATTACGATGAAATATATTTGGCTATCTTTTATTCCACTTCTGTTTCTGATTTATACGGGCTCAGAGAAGAAGATAAAAAGATTGAACAGACGCATCAGACGATTGGAAAAACAATTGAAAGGAAGTCAAGAAATGTCTAGACTTTTAGAAGAATTAAAAGGACAAACGGTTACGGTAAATGGATTTAGAACCGAGTATGAAATTATGGATATCGATGAAGATTGGGTCAAATTGAGTCGTGAAATTAATAAACAACAAAGAGAAACTAAATTAGTCCGTATCGAAGATATTCAGGGTGTTCAACTATAAGGAGGCGGATGCCATGATCTTAAAAAATCGTCTGAAAGAGTTGAGGGCGCGTGATGGGCTCAACCAATCTGAGCTAGCTAAGCTAGCAGGGGTCTCGCGTCAGTCCATCAGTCTCTTGGAACGGGGGGAATATACCCCTTCGGTTATTATTGCCATCACCATCGCCCAGGTTTTTAAAGAGCCTGTGGAAAATGTTTTTAGTCTTGTAGAGGAAGAGGAATGATTATGAAAAAGCAACCACAAAAAAGATCTCCACGTAATCGTTTTTGGAGAAATGTCGGAATCATCACAGTTTCCGGCTTGATTGGAGGAGTCATTGGTTTTTTGACAGGCATGTTCGGATCCGAAAAACCCCTTGAAATCCAATCCTTCTTTAGTATAGAAGTACTCCTTTTGGGCTCAATACTTTTGTTTCTTATCGTGTTTATGGTCACGATAGCCTTACTAATAAGCGCGAGAAAAGTCCATCAAAAAATGCTCCAGATAGAAGACGAAGAGGAAGCCTATCACTATGACATCCAGAATAAAAAACTGTTTGGGTTAGCGACCATTTTTAAAGGAGTCATGATCTTGCCATACTTTTTAGTCATCATCTTTTATAGTCAATGGGTGTATATGGATAGACCTTCCACAGGGCACTTAGCTTTTATCTTTGGAACTTTTACCATGCTCTATCTTTTTCTTGTCTTGATTGTCCTATTTTTCTTATCAGATATCTTCTTTCGCAAGACCTTCCATCTGCTTTATGGAAAACCAATTCCCCGCAATGTCAATACCAAGGAAGTGCGTGAATTTATGATGAGTATGATGGATGAGGCAGAAAAACAGATAAGCTACGAGGAAAATTTCGAAGTGGTGGTTAAGTTAAGTAATTATATCTTACCTATCATGCTAATTGGAATTTTAATCATTGGGATTGCCTTCCAGACGGATATCCTCTTGGCTTTGAGTGTTGTATCCATCATCTATATTTATATCCTTATTTCACAATACAAGATTACCAAACGTTATTATAAAGAATAAATGTATCATCCATGTTAGAAATCTGTAAAAGCTTTTGGAAGTGATAAAGAGCTCTTTTTATTGAAAATCTTATCTTCCATTTCTTTATATACAATCAATGGGAGTGTTATCAGTCTTGAATCTTAGGGATTCTGAGAGACTATCAAAGGTGACCTAGCTATCGTAAATCATCCAAGCCCTCAGTTGATGCTGAGGGCCTTTTATTTCTCAATTGATTTTTGAAACCCTTTTCACTACAATAGAGATACAGAAAAGGAGGCAGAGATGAAGTATATTGATTTTGCTGAAAATGAGCGATTGTCAACGATTGTCCTTGGGATGATGCGTATTAGCGAATTGAGTGAAGATGAGGTGGAGGGCTTGGTGGAGGGAGCCCTGTCGATTGGAATCAACACCTTTGATTTGGCGGATATTTATGGCAATGGCCAGTGTGAGCAGCTCCTTGGTAAGGTCCTCAAACGTCGTCCGGATCTTCGGGACCAGATGTGGATCCAGTCCAAGTGTGGGATTCGCAAAGATGGCTTTACCTATTTTGATTTTTCCAAAGATTATATTTTGGATTCCGTTGATGGCATCCTCGAGCGTCTGCAGATTGAGCGTTTAGATAGTCTTCTCCTTCACCGACCGGATGCCCTCATGGAGCCTGAAGAAGTGGCAGAAGCCTTTAATCACTTGGAGCAAGCTGGCAAGGTCCGTCATTTTGGGGTGTCCAATCAAAATCCTATGATGATGGAATTGCTCAAAACGGCTGTCAAACAACCTCTCAAGGTCAACCAGCTGCAGTTGAGTGCCGCCTTTACACCGAGCTTTGAAGCTGGTTTTCATGTCAATATGGAAGGCCCAAAAGCAGCCGTGCGAGATGGCAGTGTCTTTGAGTATTGTCGTTTAACTGATACGGTGATTCAGGCCTGGTCTGTCCTCCAGCATGGCTATTTCAAGGGAAATTTTG
>CAJZGQ010000121.1 GCA_916048115.1 uncultured Streptococcus sp.
ATTTCTGAGAACAATTTTTGAAGTGCTGTAGTAGAAGTGTACTTATCAGTTGCTTCATCATAGTTTTCAGATGCGATTTCATTACGTACGAAAGCAGCTGCTTGACGACGTGCATGCAAATCACCACGTTTACCTAGAGTAATCATTTTTTCAACAGTTTTACGGATTTCTTTAGCACGAGCTTCAGTTGTCACGATTGATTCGTTGATCAAAAGGTCAGTTGTCAAATCGCGAAGCATTGCTTTACGTTGTGAGCTAGTGCGTCCTAGTTTACGGTAAGCCATGTATTCCTCCTTTATTTATCTTTTAATCCAAGACCCAAATCAATGAGTTTGAGTTTCACTTCTTCCAAACTCTTGCGTCCAAGATTTCGTACTTTCATCATCTCTGCTTCAGATTTTTCTGTCAAATCATGCACAGTATTGATACCGGCACGTTTCAAACAGTTGTATGAACGCACAGACAAGTCCAGTTCCTCAATCGTACGATCCAAAATACGGTCGTCAGATTCAGTATCAGCTTCTTTCATCACTTCAGTTGACTTAGCAATCTCAGTAAGATTTGTAAACAAATCAAGATGTTCTGTCAAAATACGTGCTGAAAGCCCTAAAGCATCTTCTGGAATAATTGTTCCATTTGTCAAGATTTCAAGGGTTAATTTGTCAAATCCATCATTGCTACCTACACGAGCAGGTTCCACTTGATAGTTGACTTTTGTAACTGGTGTATAAATAGAATCTACAGCAAGTGTTCCAACTGGTGCATTATCCTTTTTATTTTCATCAGCAGGTACATATCCACGACCACTGTTAACAGTCATAGTCGCTTTTAGGGAAGAACCTTCACCGATTGTAAAGAGATAATGATCTGGATTTACAATTTCAATATCGCTATCTGTCAAAATGTCACCGGCTGTTACTTCAGCAGGACCTTCAACATCCAGTTCGATGATTTTTTCGTCTTCAACGTACGATTTCACTGCAATTCCTTTAATGTTCAGAATGATTTGCATCACGTCTTCACGAACACCTGGAACTGTGTCAAACTCATGTAACACACCATCAATATTGATAGATGTCACAGCTGCTCCTGGTAGAGAAGCTAGAAGTACACGACGAAGAGAGTTACCAAGAGTTGTACCGTAGCCACGTTCAAGTGGTTCGATTACAAACTTGCCATAATCTTTATTTTCATCAATTTTTGTTATATTTGGTTTTTCAAACTCGATCATTTAGTTACTCCCTCTTAAACGAAAAGCAGTGTAATGCGATGATTATACACGGCGACGTTTTGGAGGACGAGCACCATTGTGTGGCACTGGAGTCACATCACGAATTGCTGTTACTTCAAGACCAGCGGCAGCAAGCGCACGAATAGCTGACTCACGACCAGAACCTGGACCTTTTACAGTAACTTCAACTGATTTAAGACCGTGTTCTTGTGCAGATTTAGCAGCAGCTTCAGAAGCCATTTGAGCAGCAAATGGTGTAGATTTACGAGAACCTTTGAAACCAAGAGCACCAGCTGATGACCATGCAATTGCATTACCATGCACATCAGTAATCATAACAATAGTGTTATTAAATGTAGCGTGAATATGAGCAATACCAGATTCGATATTCTTTTTCACACGACGTTTACGTGTTGGTTTAGCCAAGATTTTTACCTCCTTATTTTATTTTATTTTTTCTTACCTGCAATCGCAACAGCTTTACCTTTACGAGTGCGAGCATTGTTTTTAGTGTTTTGTCCACGGACAGGAAGTCCACGACGGTGACGGATACCACGGTATGAACCGATTTCCATCAAACGTTTGATGTTCAAGTTTACTTCACGACGAAGGTCACCTTCAACTTTGATTGCATCCACTTCACGACGGATAGCATCTTCTTGATCTGATGTAAGATCACGTACACGAACATCTTCTGAGATTCCAGCAGCAGCCAAAATTTTCTTAGATGTTGCAAGTCCGATACCATAAACATAAGTCAATGAGATTACTACGCGTTTGTCATTTGGAATGTCAACTCCAGCAATACGAGCCATGTTTTCTCCTTTCTATCTTATCCTTGACGTTGTTTGTGTTTTGGATTTGCTGGGCAAATTACCATAACACGACCATTACGACGAATAACTTTACAGTATTCGCAAATTGGTTTGACCGATGGTCTTACTTTCATTTCTTATCCCTCCAAGTTTTTCGATTATTTAAAGCGGTAAGTGATACGTCCACGTGTCAAGTCATATGGACTCATTTCGACAGTAACACGATCTCCCGCTAAAATACGAATATAGTTTTTACGAATTTTACCAGAAACTGTTGCTAAAATCTGATGTCCATTTTCAAGTTCAACCGTAAACATTGCATTCGGCATTGTATCAACTACTTTGCCTTCAACTTCAATCACATCGTCTTTTGCCACGCAAAAGCACCTCCATAAATTTCGATTCGATGCCTCTAGACACAGAGACAACAATTATAAGTCAGACTATCTCAGTATAACATTTGTAGCGGATTTTTGCAAGTGTGAAAAACGCTTTATTTCAAATTTGTCAATACTTTTTCGATATCTGAGAAGACATCATTGATATCTTGATTACCTTCGATGTCATGAACCAAACCTTTGGCACGGTAGTGAGCAATGATTGGTTCTCCTTGAGCAATATTCACATCCAAACGACGTTTCACTGTCTCAGGTTTGTCATCTTCACGTTGATAATAATCTTCTTCTTTATAGTCAACTGGTGGGTTAAAGACCTTGTGGAAAGTTTCTCCAGTTACGCGGTGGATGATACGACCACTCAAACGTTCCAAGAGGCTGTCAGGATTTACTTCAATGTTGATGACACCTTCTAGTTCAATGCCAAGTTCAGCCAATGTTTTGTCCAAGGCATGAGCTTGTTCGATTGTACGTGGGTAACCATCCAACAAGAATCCTGTTTCTTTAATATCATCTTGTGAAAGACGTTCTTTTACGATTCCATTTGTAACTTCGTCAGGAACCAATTCACCCTTGTCAATGTATGACTTAGCAAGAACACCCATTTCAGTTTGATTTGCCATTGCAGCGCGGAACATATCACCTGTTGAGATATGTGCAACATGGAATTGTTCTACGATTTTTGCTGCTTGAGTTCCCTTACCTGCACCAGGTAAGCCCATAATCAAAAGATTCATGATTTGATCTCCTTATTTTATTTTTAAATAGAAGCAAAAAGTCTTTTCACCCCTATTTAAAAACAAAATAGAAGAGGGGAGACCAAACTCTCACAAATGTTAGAGTTAAACCTCCACTCCCTCAGTAATTACTAACTCCGTAAATACTTTTATTCTGTTCTATCCATGAAACCAACATACTTACGTTTCAATAG
>CAJZGQ010000122.1 GCA_916048115.1 uncultured Streptococcus sp.
GGCTGTCTCTTCCGTTGCTACTGTATTGTTTGCTGTTACACCTTGTCCAGCTGAAAGAGTTGGTGTTTCTTTTTTATCTGCACTTGTTGCAGCTGCTTCTACTGCCTTGTTTGCTGGCGTAGTTGCTTCTAATTTTGGTGTTGCAGCAGTTGATGTTTCCGGTGCAGTTGAGGCTGCAGACGCTGCTGTGCTTGTGCTACTTGCTTCACTAGTTGAAGCAGGTGCTGTTGATGTTGCTGCAGCAGTTGAAGTCTCTGGTGCAGTGATTGCTGCGTTTGCATCATAAGTCGATGTCGTTGCAACTGTTGATGTTGCTGAAGTTGCTGTAGCTGTTGACGCTTCAGGCGCTTCTGACGCTGTTGCAACTGCTGCTACACTTTCACTTGTCGTATTTGTATTTTCTTCTGCGGCTGCACTTGCTGCTGTCCCAACCATAACAAGTGTTCCCAATAGTACTGAGCAAACACCCACATTCAGTTTACGAATTGAGAATCTGCTAATACGATCATTAAATAAGTCTTTCCCCATCTAATGGACCTCCATATTTATCTATAAATTAACATTCTTTTTAAAATTGTTTAGTTTTTACAAACCTTATCTATTTTAACAAAAACCGAACGATTTTCAAAACATTTTGACTCAAAAATGAGTAAAAATTTTTAGCTAAAATTGTTTTAATTCTAAAAGAATTTTACCAATTGATCAAGGCATCAAAAGACCTTGATTTATTACTAAATGGCAAGATCGAACTTCAATTGTGGCTTCACTGGATCGTAATCGACCAGTTCAAAATCTTCTGGTTTGATGTCAAAGAAATTGGTTCCATCTGGTACATTCAAAACCAGGTGTGGCTGACAATCTGAAGGCTCCCGACGAATTAACTCTTCAGCCTGTTCAAATTGATTATCATAAATATGAAGATTATTAATGAAGTAAAAGAACTTTCCGACCTTCCAGCCAAAGTGCTTGGCAATCATCATCTGAAGAGCTACATATTGCATGGCATTGATATGGTGGGCTACCAACATATCATTTGAACGCTGGGTCAGGGTCGCATCTAGATAAATCTCTCCATCTATCCGACGCACGTCAAACATGGTCTGAAAAGCACATGGCAAGAGTCCGTCGGTCTCCTCAAAGGCATCATAATCCCAGAGCGAGATGATGTTGCGGCGATTCCAAGGATTGGCTTCTAATTGTTTGAGGATTTTTTTGGTAATGTCATGCTTTTTGACAACAGCACCATAGCGCTGACCGATGGTACGACTATCCCCTACTTCCCAGTCATTCCAGTAGTGGACATTGTATTTATCTTCTAACAGGTCTAAGCTATTCGACTGATCCTGGTAGATCCAGAGCATCTCTTTGATGGCTGATTTAATAGCAATAGGACGAAGGGTTGTAATAGGAAACTCCCCTTTTGCAAGATCAAACTCCATAAAGGCACCCGTGATGTATTTGGAGTTGGCCGTTCTGCCATCCTTGTATTTAGGTCGGGCCTGTTCAGACCAAACACCTTCTTCCATGATTTTCCGAATATACTCTTTAAAAATCGTATCTGCTTTTGTCATATCTCCTCCTTTAATCTACTATTGCCTTCATTATATCACAGGATAAAGAAAAAAGGAGAGGGAAATCTCCTTTTAATCTTATTGTAATACTAGAGATGCGGCACCGATGACACCCGCATCATTTCCCAAAGTAGCAAGCGCCAATTGAGTAGATTCACGTACTTGTGGGAATGAGTTTTCTTCAAAGACCTTGCGCACACCATCCAAGAGGAAGTCTCCAGCAGCAGATACCCCACCACCGATAACGATCTTAGACGGGTTCAAGGTTGAACCAATATTGGCTGCAGCAAGTCCAAGGTAACGTGAGAAGTTCTTATAAACGATCAAAGCAAGAGCGTCACCCTCTTTTGCTAGATCAAAGACCGTTTTAGCTGTCACTTCTTCACCATTGTCGATCAAGACTTTCAATTGAGAGTCCCCTTCGTACTCATCTGCATAACGACGAGTCAAGTTGACGATTCCTGTTGCTGAGGCGACCGTTTCAAGACAGCCTTTTTTACCACAGGTACATTGGATTGGATCATCAAAGTCAACCGTGATGTGACCAAGTTCCCCAGCAGCTCCACGCACACCGTGCAAGAGACGACCTTCAGCGACGATACCACCGCCAACACCTGTACCAAGTGTCATGAAGACTACATCAGGTTGGTTTTCACCAGCTCCTTTCCAACGTTCACCCAAAGCAGCAACGTTGGCATCGTTATCAATGAAGAATGGAATATGAAGGGCACTTTCGATCTTTTCTTTAACTGGTTGAAGCGTCTTCCAGTTCAAGTTGTAGGCACCGATAACTGTACCTTTTTCACGGTCAACGACACCAGGTGAACCCATTCCAATTCCTTGGAACTCAGAAGCATCAAGCTCGAGCATCTTTAAACGATGCGCGATTGATTCGATCATATCATCTACGATATGGCTGCCTTCATCCAAGATATTTGTTTTAATAGACCATTTTTCTTGAACTTCTCCATCCAAGGTAAGAATGGCAAACTTGATGGAAGTTCCTCCAAGGTCAATCCCAATAATTTTTTTAGACATCTGTAACTCCTTTCAAACTTGTAAACACTTACAGTTCTATTATATCAGACTTTTAGATAAATGCAAAGGTTTGCACGTAACTTTTCTTAACTTTTTAGTAAGAGGCTAAAGGATTGAAGTCCTAGAAGCAGGAAAATCAAACCAATAATATTCAGGAGAATGACACTGATTGATAATGGACTGACAATTAAGAACAAGCCGATAAAGAGCTGCACCAAGGCAAAGAAAATATAGCGCTTGGAAAGCTCTTCAATCTTCTTGGAATAGAAGTTGGCTTTTCGGAAATTTAAAACGGAGCGATAGATCAGCCAAATCCCTAAGGTGACTGGGAAGACAATCGGTAAGGTCTTGTAGCCATATAGTAGCAAGTAAACCGCGAACACCAAGGCAACCATACTGTGAAAGAGCTGTTGCTGCTTGATAATACCTGACTGACGCAATCGGTAATAGCGTGAGAAGCGTGAAAAAGAGATTAAAAAGAAGCCACAGGAGATCAACCAGCTAAAAGAGCCGATGTGCTCAATGGGATTGATAAACAAGACAATACCAATAATGGTAAACATAGTAGCTGAAATTCCAAGAGATATGCGATTCAATTGATTCATAGGGCCTCCTTATTCATCTAATTCACTTAGGTAATCATAACGATCATACTTTTCAAGTAGACGCTCGTTTTCCTGATCTAGTTCTTTTTGAAGGGCTGACAACTTGCCAAAGTCAGAGCCGTTTTCATTCATCTCCACTTCAATCTCTGCAATTCGAT
>CAJZGQ010000123.1 GCA_916048115.1 uncultured Streptococcus sp.
TGATTGTTGCCAATATTGTCCAGGCCATTGCCTTTGCATTTTCTCGTACGGCCAATAAAGCCATTATCACTGAAGTCGTAGAGAAAGACGAGATTGTGACCTATAATGCCCGCTTGGAGTTGGTCTTACAGGTTGTCGGTGTTAGCTCACCTGTGTTCTCTTTCATTGTTTTACAATTTGCCAGTCTCCATGCTACCCTTTTACTAGATGCGCTGACCTTTTTCATCGCCTTTGTCCTAGTGGCATTCCTTCCAAAAGAAGAAGCCAAAGTTCAAGGAAAGAAACAGTTCACGGGAAAAGATATTTTTTCGGATATGAAAGATGGACTGCACTATATCTGGCATCAGAAAGAGATTTTCTTCCTCCTCTTGGTGGCTTCCAGCGTCAATTTCTTTTTTGCAGCTTTTGAGTTTTTACTTCCATTTTCCAATCGACTCTACGGGGTCAAGGGCGCTTATGCGACCATCTTAACTTTGGGCGCTATCGGTTCCATCATCGGAGCCTTGATCGCCAATAAATTTAAATCAAGCATGGAGATGCTTCTCTTCTTATTGATTTTAACAGGAGTGGGAGTATTCATGATGGGCTTGCCCCTTCCTCACCTTCTTTCCTTTTCTGGAAATTTAGTCTGTGAACTCTTTATGACGATTTTTAATATCCACTTTTTTACCCAAGTGCAAACAAAGGTGGAAAGAGACTATCTGGGCAGGGTATTAAGCACTATTTTTACCCTAGCCATTCTCTTTATGCCCATCGCTAAAGGCTTGATGACCTGGTTACCAAGCGTTCGAGTAGAATCCTTTCTCCTGATTGGAGCTGGAGTCATTCTCTTTTCACTCCTAGCTCAAGTAGTCGCCAAACAACTGCAAGCAAAAGAAAGTAAATCAGCATAAAAAAAGCACCGATCGGTGCTTTTTTAGTTGTTATCTTTTTCTTCTATTTTTACTTCTTTCTTTTCTTCCTCCAGTTGTTTTTGAGTGCTCTTGAGTTCTTTTTTTAGGGAGAAGCCCTTTGAAAAATTAACCAAGGTCATGACAAATGCACCCAAGAGGACACAGAGCAAGATCAGAATGATCAAGGGCAATTTAAATTGGACCAAGAGGAAATTCACAGTTACTGGTTGCATGTTTGCAAGGGAAATACCAGCAATCAATAAAATTAAAAGTAATAAAGCAATGTAGTGTAGATTATTTTTGTTCATCATTATCTCCTTATTGTTCAGTCGGTGCCTTGCTTTTCACATCAGCGTATTCTTCCGGCTGCTCTAGGCTTAGAATCTCCTCATAAGCCGGTAGGGAAAGGTCCTTGCCATATTTATTTTTTAAGGCAGTGCTCACTAGGCGATAGGCCAAATTGGCATTTCGGGACAAGATAGGACCGTGGAAGTAGCTGCCAAAGACGTTTTTGTAATGTACCCCTTCGCAACCATCTTCTTTATTGTTCCCATTTCCGTACACGACCTTGCCCAGCGGTTTTTCATCCTCTGCCAAGAAGGTCCGACCTTGGTGGTTTTCAAAACCATAATAGGTTTCGTTAAATTCTTCGTTATGGATTTTGATATCACCGATATAGCGGTTGTTGACTTGGTTGAGCGTATAGTGGCCCATAATGCCGAGTCCTTCAATACGTTTGCCAGAAGCTTCAATGTAGTATTGGCCTAAAAGCTGAAAGCCACCACAGATAGCCAGGACCACGCCATCGTCCTGAATGAAGCGTTCGAGGTCTTCTTTTTTATCTGGTAGATCCTCGGATACAATGGTCTGCTCGTAGTCTTGCCCGCCGCCGAAAAAGGCGATATCGTAGGCATCAGGGTCGAACCGATCTTTGAGAGAGACGATATCAACAGTGACATGGGCTCCAAGCTTTTCCGCAACGTACTTGAGCATGAGGATATTCCCATTGTCCCCATAAGTATTCATTAAGTTGCCATAGAGATGGGCAATGCGCAGGCTGTAGGGATACTGTGTCTGATCAGAAGATTCTAGGGAAGTATATGTCATTAGTGCATCTCCTTTTCAATCAGGTGTTCTTGGGCCAAGAGTTCACGGAATTCTAGCATGGCTGTATAGGTAGCTAAAATGTAAGCGTGAGGGGTTTCCTGTTGCTGGATCCGTTGGAAGACCTCTTTTAATGCAGCCATTTCTGTGATCTTTTCTGCAGGATAGCCAGTGACCCGAAGTCGCCGAGCAATCTCAGAGTGGCGCACTCCGCCAGCGTTGATCTCTGGGATGTCCATCTGGGTGATTTGCTCGAAGTCAGCATCCCAAATCCAGCTGGTATCAATCCCATCTGCATAATTGGCATTGAGGAGAACCGACAAGCTAAAGGGATAAGGGGCTAGTTTGATCATTTCAATGGCTTGGGTCGCACCAACCGGATTTTTAATCAGGACTAGGGTACATTCCTTATCCCCAATTTTAAAGGTTTCCTGGCGACCAAAGACAGCGCGACTGCGATCAAATCCTTGCTTGATGACTTCAGGTTGTACTCCAAAGAATCCAGCAACAGAGACAGCTGCTAAGGCATTGTAGATGTTGTAGAGACCACCGATATTGATGTGGTAATCTTGCCCTTGGATCCGGAAGTTGGAAGATCGATGGGTTAAAGAGATGAGGTCCGATACGGCATAGGTCAGAGGGGGCCGGTGGAAACCACAGTGTTCACAGATATAATCTCCCAGGTTAGCATAGGTATTGAGCTTGTACTTGAGGATGTTGTGGCAATGCGGGCACAGGATTCCTTCCGTATTGTAATGGGCTAGTTGTGGCTCTGATTTTTCTGTATCAAATCCATAATATTGGATCGGATTGGATAAGGTCTGACTATTAAATAGCGGACTATCTCCATTTAACAAGACTGTTGCAGTTGGGACCTTGTGAATGGCATCCAAAATCATTTGGTAGGTCGTATAGATCTCTCCATAGCGGTCCATCTGATCCCGGAAAATATTGGTGACCACAAAAAGGCTGGGCTGGATATAATCACAAATCCGAGAGAGGCTGGCCTCGTCAATTTCAAGTACCGCGATCGGTCGATTTGATTTCGAACGCTTAGCCCGTAAGAAGGTCGTTGTAATCCCAGAGATCATATTGGCCCCGCTTGGATTGGTTAAAATCGGTCCGAAAGCTTCTTGGAGAATACCTACGGTCAGCGCAGTGGTCAGGGTTTTCCCATTTGTCCCTGTAATCACAACAATCTCATAGTTTTTGGCCAGTTGACTGAGAATATCTTTATCAAATTTGAGGGCTACTTTACCTGGTAGGGTTGATCCCCGCCCCATTTTTTCTAGAATAGAGCCGGAAAGCTTTCCTGCCAGAAGGCCCAAGGTTGTATTTATCTTCATAAATCATATTTTATCATAAAAAGC
>CAJZGQ010000124.1 GCA_916048115.1 uncultured Streptococcus sp.
TTATCAGTCTCATAGTCGTGTTGACTTGGGTCGTAAACCTTCAAGACCTTCTTACGTTCCAAGATTGGGTCTGGAATTGGTACCGCTGAAAGCAAGGCTTGAGTATATGGGTGAATTGGATTGTTAAACAATTCTTCTGTTTCTGCAACCTCTACAATAACACCCTTGTAAATAACTGCGATACGATCTGAAATAAAGCGAACGACCGACAAGTCATGGGCGATAAATAGATAGGTCAAGCCAAGTTCTTTTTGGAATTTTTTGAGCAAGTTCAAGACTTGGGCACGTACAGAAACGTCCAAGGCTGAAATTGGCTCATCTGCAATAACAAAGTCTGGTTGCATGACCAAGGCACGGGCAATACCGATACGTTGACGTTGACCACCTGAAAATTCATGAGGGTAACGAGTCAAGTGCTCAGCAAGAAGACCTACTTCACGGATAATATTTTGAACTTTCTCTTTACGTTCTTCTTCATCCTTAAACAGACGGTGATTGTAAAGACCTTCAGAAATAATATAATCAACAGTCGCACGTTCATTCAAACTTGCCGCAGGGTCTTGGAAAATCATCTGGATACGACGAATCAATTCCGCAGCTTGTTCACGCGATTTCTTACCATTAATCTTTTGACCATCAAAAATGATGTCACCATTACTTGTATCATTGAGACCGATTATAGCACGACCAATAGTTGTTTTCCCACTACCTGACTCACCAACAAGCGAGAACGTTTCTCCCTTGTTGATAAAGAAGTTAGCATTTTTAACCGCGACAAACTTCTTACTTCCTTCACCGAAGGAAATTTCTAAATCTTTGATTTCTACTAATTTTTCAGACATTTCCTTCCTCCTAGTCTGCCAGATGGGCAAATCCCATTTTTTCACGAATCTTATCGTGGAGATTTGCAATCACAGCTGGTTTTTCTACTTTTGGAGCATCCTCATGAAGTAGCCAAGTTTTAGCCCAATGTGTCTCTGATACTGAGAATTGAGGAGCTTTTTGTTCGAAGTCAATCTGCATTGCATAGTCAGAACGCAAGGCAAAAGCATCCCCTTTCAGGTCAGTATAAAGTGACGGAGGTGTTCCTGGGATTGAGTAAAGATCCCCTTTATCATCAGCAAGCTGAGGCAAGCTAGACAAGAGACTCCATGTATATGGATGGCAAGCGTCATAGAAGACTTCCTCAACAGTTCCATACTCAACGATTTCTCCTGCATACATAACCGCTACCTTATCCGCAATACTTGCTACCACACCAAGGTCGTGAGTGATAAAGATTGTTGTGAAATGGTACTCGTTTTGTAAAGATTTTAGCAAATCAATAATCTGTGCTTGGATGGTTACATCCAAGGCAGTTGTTGGCTCATCACAGATCAAGACATCAGGTCGGCAGGCAAGGGCAATCGCAATAACGATACGTTGACGCATTCCTCCAGAATATTGGAATGGGTATTCATCAAAACGTCTATCTGCATCTGGAATCCCAACCTTATTCATGTAGTCAATGGCCAATTCTTTCGCTTCTTTAGCTGTTTTTCCTTGGTGTTTTACAATAACTTCTGTAATCTGACTACCAATTGTTTTAATTGGGTCCAAACTAGTCATTGGATCTTGGAAGATAGTCGCAATCTTAGCACCACGAATTTGTTCCCAATCCTTGTGAGAAGATAGATTTGTCAAATCCTGACCACGGTAGTCAATACTACCTTGGGCAATGCGACCATTTTCTTCGAGCATACCTGTGAAGGTCTTTGTCAAAACAGATTTTCCTGATCCTGACTCACCTACCAAGGCTAATACTTCTCCTTCAACTAGTTCAAGGGAAACGCCGCGAATGGCTGTCAATACTTTGTCACGAACGTCAAATTCCACGACAATATCGCGAGCAGTCAAAATTACATTTTTTTCTTTTGTCATTTCTACTCCTATCTATGTGTACGTGGATCACTAGCATCCGCTAAGTTTTGACCAACTACGAAAAGGGACAAGGATACCAAGACAAGGGTTGTCAATGGAATCCAGAACAAGTAAGCATTGGTTGTTACGTTTTGTGAATAATCTGAAATCAAACGACCCAAACTTGGCACTGTAATCGGCAATCCAAGACCGAAGAAAGACAAGAAGGCTTCGTATGAGATAAAGCTTGGAAGCATTTGAGTCATCGTTGTCACAATAACAGATACCAATTGTGGCATAATGTTTTTGGCAACAATCTTCAAGGTTGGTGTTCCCAAAGTACGTGACGCCAAGTTGTATTCCAAATCACGATAACGCAAGATTTGCACACGGATCATGAAGGCAATCCCAATCCATGTCGTCACACTCATAGCAAAAATCAGATTCCAGAATCCAGCTCCGATTGAGTAAGTCAAGACAATGACAATCAAAAGAGATGGGATGTTTGAGATGACGTTATAAACTTCCATCATGACACGGTCAACTGATTTTGAAATTCCCCAAATACCACCGACAAAAACACCGATAACCAAGTTAATCACTGTCGCAATCACAGAAATGAGGATAGAGTTACGAGCTCCGAACCAGACACCGTCAAAAAGAGATTTACCGTTACTGTCTGTACCGAACCAATGCTCAGCATTTGGCTTGATATAACGAGCACTAAAGTCGTTTACCTTGCTGACATCATTGAAATCAAACTTAGAAAACATTGGGTAGATGAAACTCATCAAAATGATGGCTACCAAGATTCCCAACATGACTACAGTTGATTTTTTCTTCATAAATTGTCTAAACACTGATCCCCAGTATGAATAAGCTGGTGCATCAATGGTTTCAGAGGCAAAATCGTCACGTTTTACAAACTGAAATTTTTCTTTATCGATTGTAGACATTATTTGCCTCCTTTCTCAGTCAATTTAATACGTGGGTCGATAATCGTCATCCAAATATCTCCTAAAAGAAGAGAGAAGATAGAAATACATGTAAAGATGAAGACAAGACCAACGACCATAGAGTTATTAGATGCTTTTACAGAGTCAATCAACATTTTACCCATACCTGGGAAGGCGAAGACTGTTTCAGTAAGGGTTGCACCACCGATAACCCCGATAACAGCACCAGGAATTCCTGAAACCAGCGGAACCATGGCATTTTTAAAGATGTGTTTGTTTGAAATTTCTTTTTCAGACAAACCTTTTGCACGAGCAAAACGAACAAAGTCCTGTGATTGCAAGTCAATCATGTAACGACGAATCCAAATAGCTGTACCAGGAGCACCCAA
>CAJZGQ010000125.1 GCA_916048115.1 uncultured Streptococcus sp.
CGCTCTTGATCAAGTTTTCCTTTCACCTTGGCTAACATCTCTTCAATATCATCTTTTGAGAAAGGCTTTAGCAAATAATCATCCGCACCTAACTTGATGGCTTTCCTCGCAAACTCAAAGTCATCATAACCTGTCAAAAAAATGATATGACAAGACGGAGATTGCTCTTTAACGAGATGGGCCAGATCCAAGCCATTCATTTGTGGCATGTTGATATCGGTTAGAAGGATATCGGCTGGTTGCTCTCGAAACTTCTCCCAAGCCTCACGCCCATTTTCTGCCTGATTGATGACAGTCATTCCAAACTGTTCATAGTCGACTAAGGAAGTCAGACCCTGACGAATCAACTCTTCATCTTCCACAATCATAATCGCGTACATGTCTTTCACCTACTTGTTTTTGCTATACTTATTATAGCAAATTATAGACTGAATTGTCTCAGACATAGTCTAATAAATAACCGTAGCCCTTTTCTTTCATTTCTGCTTTGGGTATGAAGGTAATAGACAAACTATTGATGCAATAGCGAAGGCCTCCTTTTTCCTTGGGTCCATCTGTAAAAACATGGCCCAGATGGGAATTTCCCACACGACTCCGAACTTCTGTCCGAGTCATATTGAAACTCTTATCCTCTTTATAGATCGCCACATCAGGACTAATTGGCCGACTAAAACTTGGCCAACCACATCCAGAATCAAATTTATCCTTAGAGGAAAAGAGCGGCTCACCGGTCACGACATCTACATAAATACCGGCATCAAACTGATCCCAGTAACGATTGGAGAAGGCCCGTTCGGTATCATTTTTTTGTGTCACCGCATACTCTTCTGGGCTCAATTTCTTTTTGATCTCCTCATCACTCGGTTTAGAGTAGCGACTAGCATCAATCACTGGATAAGAAGCTTGATTGACATCAATATGGCAGTACCCATTCGGATGTTTCTTTAGATAATCCTGGTGGTAATCTTCCGCCTGGATGAAATTAGTAAGTGGCTCTTTTTCCACTGCTAACGGTTTGTCGTATTTTTTTGCTACTTCATCAAAGACTTGGTTAATGGTTGGAAGGTCTTCTTGAGAGACATAATAGACACCTGTTCGGTATTGAGTCCCTTGATCGTTTCCTTGACGATTCTTCGATGTTGGGTCGATAATCCGGAAATAGTGCAGGAGCAATTCTTTCAGAGATACCTGCTTGACATTGTAAGTGATGTGAACTGTTTCGGCATGGCCTGTTTGAGGGACCAATTCATACTGGGTTGTATCTCCCTTCCCATTGGCGTAGCCTGATACAGCATCAATCACACCTGGAACACGGGAGAAATATTCCTCTACGCCCCAGAAGCAACCACCAGCTAGATAGATTTCTCGTTGGTCTTCTGGGTTGACTTTTTCTTCCTTCTTTTTGTTTGCTACTGGTGTCTGACTCATGGACGCTTTTTTGATCTGCTCAGTCGTCACATCTGACGAATCAAAGGCCATGGATCCTTTGATAAGGAAAAAGATTCCAAAACAAAATAGCCCCACTAAAAGAATGGAAATGAGTTTCCATTTTGTTTCCATTTTATGTCCTCCTTACTTCATTTCTTTTAGAGTCTGGACGATGTCTTCCTTACTCATATAGCCGATATGGGTCTTGGCGAGAGTTCCATCGCTCGCAATAAAGAGAGCAGATGGATAAGAGCGAATCCCATACTCTTTGAGCAAGTCGCCCTTACTGTCCATCAAGACTGGGAAATCCTTGTAATCCAAAGACTGGTACCAGTTTTTGAAATCTGCTTCCGATTTTTCACCATTAAAGGTTGGAGCTACAACGGATAAGACCACATAATCCTTACCCTCCTCTGCCTTTGCTAAATCATTTGTGTCGCCTAATGTTGAAAGACAGATTGAGCACCAGGAAGCCCAAAATTTGAGGTAAACTTTCTTCCCTTTGTAATCGGATAATCGGTAGGTCTTGCCATCCACTCCTTGCAGGCTAACATCCTTCACTTTCTTGCCAGATGGTTGCCTATCCCCAGCCTTGGCTGTTTGTTGACTCATATCTTTGGTGGAAGTGGCCATTCCTTGGCTTGAACAAGCGCCCAGAAGTCCAGCGCATACGAACCCAGTAGCTACTAAAGCTAATTTTTTCATCATTATCACCTCTTTAAACAAAGGGAAAGTCATCCTCAGATGACTTCTCCCTTCTTTCATTAGTTGTCTGATTTCATATCAGATGATCCACTCTTTTCATCTTTCATTTCTGAATCGCTGGATTTCATCTCATCTTTTTTCATATCGTCCTTCATTTCAGAACTGCTGTCAGACATCATAGATGAATCTTTCATGTCTTCTTTTTTCATTTTATCATCGGACATGGATGAATCCTTCATGTCATCCTTCTTCATATCGTCCTTCTTCATCATACTACTATCGTCCGTTTTTTTCATGTCTGAATCTGATTTTTGTCCAGAACAAGCTGCTAAAGTGACAAGGCTAAGCGTGGCAATGGAAAGTGCAAGAATTTTTTTCATGATTTTTCTCCTTTAATCATTCAAGATTAGTGAAACAGGGATGCGAGGCTATTAAGATTTCCTAGCATCAGCAAGATGCCCATCAAGATGATGAGGGCACCACCAATTTTTTTCAAGGTCCCCATATGGGGCTTGAGTTTAGCAAAATGTTGTAGAACCCAGCTAGAAGCTAGAGCCAAGACTAAGAAGGGTAACGCCAAGCCTAATGTATAGACCAGCATCAGGAGAGCGCCTTGTAAAGCCCCATCTCCTCCAGAAGCGGCAATGGCTAAAACAGAGCTCAAAACTGGTCCGACACAAGGAGTCCAACCAAAACTGAAGGTGACCCCTATCAGAAAAGCATTGAAGAATTCATTTCGTTTTTCGTCCTTCTTCAGTTGGATACTCTTTTGTTTTTGGAGTTGCTGAAGATTGATGAGGCCCATCTGATGGATTCCCAATAAGATGACAATCCCTCCTAGTAGGTAACGGAACCAGGGAGCATAGAGTACCTGACCAAGGGCACCTGCACCATAACCTAGGATGAGAAATACAGTTGATAGACCTGCGATAAAACAAAGCGTCTTCACCAAGCCGTACCAAGAAATATCTCTTCCCAAAATCCGAACAGTTTTCACACGTTCAGAATCCAATAGAATTCCTACATAGACTGGCATCAGTGGCAAAATACATGGGGAGAAAAAGGATAGAACTC
>CAJZGQ010000126.1 GCA_916048115.1 uncultured Streptococcus sp.
AACAAACTACGGAGTATATGTCCAATTTAGAACAATATATGCATCATGATGATTTAGACTTATTAGTTCAATCAGCTATTGTACATGCTCAATTTGAAATGATTCATCCATTCGAAGATGGTAATGGTCGAATAGGAAGATTGTTAATCCCACTGTTTCTTTACTACCAAGAATTGCTATCTTATCCTACATTTTACATGAGTTCATATTTTGAAAGTGATCGATCACTATATATCTCTCATTTATCAAACATCTCTAAAAATAATAACTGGAAAGATTGGTTTAAATACTATTTGGAAGGAGTAATTTTCTCAGCAGAAGAGAGTACAAAAAAGGCACAGGATATCTTAAATCTTTATAATAAGATGAAAGAAGAAATAATACCAAAATTGAATTCTGTCTCTGGTATTCAACTTCTTGATTTCATTTTCTCTTCTCCAATTTTTAAAGCAAAACAAGTCAGCAAACACCTCAGTATCTCTGAACGTACTGTATATACATTATTAAATAAATTAATTGATGAAGAATTTCTTTCAACAGACTCTGCTCAAAGAAATCGTACTTACTTTTGTCCACACCTGCTAAGAATAGTTCAATAATTTTATATTGAAGCTCATCTTCGTTTTGCTTCACTTCTACTTTCTTTCGTGAAGTAAAAACGGGATTTGCTTCATTAAAGAAAGATTAGGTGAAGCAAATCCCGTTTTTACTTCACGAAAATAATACACACTTTACTTATTTTGTTTTAGAAAAATAACATCACTTCTCAAAAAGTTAGTCATTATCTTTATGTTAAGGATTAAATTCTGTATTTGATAGGACTGAATCCTTTTAGTTTAGTTCTAATTCGATTTTTACTTAAATAATCAATAACAAAAATGACAATAGATTTTCTACTGTCATTTTATTTTTCTAAATTTTTAGCAGAGTATTCTCACAAGTCTCTAAATCTCTTTCAACTTTTCGAGATAGGCGGTTAATTCTGCTTGGGCTTCTGGTGTTGTGCCTACTAGTTGGCTGCGCATGTGTGCGAGTCTGGCTTCTACCTCTCCAATCTCTTTATCAATCTCTGCGAGCTGGTCTGCGAGGTCGGCTAGAGGAACAACGGGTTCTTCCTCAAAGGTATCGACATAGCGTGGAATGTTGAGGTTATAGTCATTTTCGACAATTTCTTCAAAGCTGGCTAGATGAGCAAACTTCTCGACATTCTCGCGTTTTTGATAGGTCTCCAAAATCTTGGCAATATGGTCTTCGGTCATATTGTTTTGATTTTTCCCTTTTTCAAACTCTTTTGAGGCATCGATAAAGAAGACATCCTTATTGGTGCGATTCTTTTTAAGGATGATAATAGTTGTCGGAATAGAGGTATTGTAGAAGATATTTGCTGGCAAGCCGATAACTGTATCAATAGCGCCTTCTTCTAGCAGGTGCTGGCGAATCTTCTGCTCGGCTGCTCCTCGGAAAAGGACTCCGTGGGGAAGGACAATGGCCATGACCCCATTATGCTTGAGGTGGTAAAAGCCGTGAAGAAGGAAGGCAAAATCTGCTTTTGACTTAGGTGCAAGAACTCCATAACTTGAAAAGCGAGGATCTTGCAGGAAGCCACTATCTGCTGACCACTTCAGTGAATAGGGTGGGTTCATCAAAACCCCATCAAAGTCTGTTGGCTCGGTAGTCGGCCAATCTTCATCTAGGGTATCGTGGTTACTGAGGTGATAGTTCTCAATCGCGACCCCATGAAGCATCATATTCATGCGAGCAAGGTTGAAGGTCGAAGTAATCAACTCTTGACCGTAGTAAGAAATCGTCGAAGCTTCCTTACTATAGCGCTTGGCATTGAGCAAGAGAGAACCAGACCCCATGGTCGGGTCGTAAACCGACATCCCCTTTTGATGCTCACGCCCTGCAAAGACAATCTGAGTCATGAGGTGAGAGACTGCTTGAGGTGTATAGAACTCTCCAGCCTTTTTCCCAGAATCACTAGCAAACTGGCCAATCAAGTACTCATAAGCATCACCCAAGATATCACCAGCATGACTAGACACATTGAGGTCGTTGAGCTGTTTCATAACCTCAGAGATGGTCTTGTTTTGCTTTTGTGGAGTATTACCTAGCTTTTTCGCATAGAGGTCGATATCTTCGAAGAGATTTTCAAATTTTTCATTGGCCTGCTCGATATCACGGAAACTTTGGGCTAGGGATTCTAGCTGGAAGGTTCCTTCATGGATAGACTGGACCAGCTTGGTAAAGGTCAGAGAAGGCTCAATCACATAGCCTAGCTCGTCATTTAAGACCTCGATGAGGTCTTCACGGACATCTGCATCCGCAAAGTTTTCCTCGTAGAGAAGCTGGGCTTGCTGGAAGGACTCAAAGGTCTCGTCCAAGTTATCACAGACGGCTTGGAGGATGTTGTCGGATAGGTACTTGTAGAAAATCAAGCCCAAGAGGTAGGACTTGTATTCATTAGCTTCCATCTGGCCACGCAGGATATCTGCCGCATTCCAGAGGGATTGGTAGAGTTCTCTTGATAAATCTGTTTGTGACATAGGGTCTCCTATCAATTTCTACTTTCATTCGTTTAGTGTAGCTTTCTGAGGTCTTTGTATCTTAGATAATCGAACACGACCTAAAAGCTGGGTAAAAAAGATAAACTGTCTGGTCTTCATCGAATACTGTCCCAGTTTCCTATTTTTACTGGGCTTTTGACGGTCTTTGTATCTTAGATAAACATTTTTCTGAGTAGGGTTTGTTTGCTTTCTTTGAGCTGGTTGACTTTTTCCTCTTGCTTGGCAATGGCCTTGTCTAGGTCTTGGAAGAAAGAACCGATAGCTTCTTGTTCAGGGAGAGAGGGAACGAAGACGGTAAATGACTGAATTGTTGGCAATCTTAGCGAATCAACCGTTGCCTTTACTGTATTCCTCATAGCATGCTGTTTAAAATCTTTTTTCATCTGCTGTAGTACAAACTTAGCGTTAACATCTGTAAAGTTAGAGATTTTATAAACACGTTGATGAACATCGAATTTCCCATTTACATAATGAAAAATTTCTCCTAATCTTCCTTCTCCAGGTATTAAGATAGCCTCTCCATCAAAAGAATATGAATTAATTCGTTTTACTTCTTCTGAACGAGTCATAACCACCCGTGAAAACGGGTGGCTTGTACACCGGCTATAAGCCGTTTCT
>CAJZGQ010000127.1 GCA_916048115.1 uncultured Streptococcus sp.
ATGCTCCTATCTCTTCTATTAGCCCTTGTCCGAGTTCTTGGAGGGGTTCATTATCCCAAGGACGTTCT
This sequence comes from uncultured Streptococcus sp., assembly GCA_916048115.1. Classification (GTDB taxonomy): domain Bacteria; phylum Bacillota; class Bacilli; order Lactobacillales; family Streptococcaceae; genus Streptococcus. Next base: position 69 of record CAJZGQ010000127.1, read on the forward strand.
CGTCGCTTGGGGATTGGGACTCGTCTGGGGAGGACTCTTTTTGCTGGTTTGAATGAACAAATTCCTAAAAATTGACCTTTGTGTAAGAGTGAAGGATAGTGTATACTGGAAAGTAGATTTAGAATAGGAGAGAAAATGAAGTACAGAAAAGCAAAAAAAGCAGATCTGGGTCAGGTGGTTCGAGTAGCCAGTACAGCTTTTGAGGAGTATCTATTTTTAAAAGTCATCAAAGATTTGGTGCGTGATCCCAAGCAGTATCCTGCCTTTGTTGAGGCCATGATGCGCATCTTGGTAAAGGTTTTTCTCAAGCACCATATTTGCCTTGTGGCAGAAAAGAACGATGAAATTTATGCAGTTGCTTTGTTACAAAAGGGACCGATTCCTTTTCGAGCCTATCTCTTAAATGGGGGATTGGGTTTGCTCAAGTTTATTTCCTTGAAGAATATGTTGGCCTACTTTAAATTTATGGAGGACACGGATAAGGAATTGGAGCAAAATGTAGACTTTGATTGGTATTTAATGCTTCTCGCAGTCGCCCCTAAACATCAACGGCAGGGCTATGGCAGTCGCTTTATGACAGAAGGAATTGAGCCTTTCTTGGAAGAGATCAAAGGTGAAAAACTAGCCTTTTATACCAATACCAAAGGAAATGTCTATTTTTACACGAAAAATGGTTACAAGGAAGTCTATTCAAGTGAGATTAGCTTTAACCAAGTAGAGATGGGTAGTTGGTATTTCTTGAAGGAACTAAAAAAACACTAAGGATACAACCTTAGTGTTTTTTCATTGTAGCTGTGAATCTGCTTGAATGCCGAATTTTTCAAAGAAAGCAGTTCGTTCTTCTATGATAGCGTCGGTCGGATGTTTGATATTCCGTAAGAGCTCAACAAGGTCCGGCGTGACTTCACGTAGCAGTTGCCCTAAAGACCAGATAGCCGTTGCGATATGGATCTGATTTTGCGAGGTCTCGATGATGTTCAGGAGTTTAGGGATGGCTGAGCGGTCATTAGCATTTGCTAGTGCGATAATGGCATTGCGCTGGAGGATATTCTTGCCTCGCCAGCTTCCGGCAACGTTTCCGAATTTTTCCTTAAATTGTCCGTTGGACAGTTCGATAAAAGGAATCAACTCTGGATGAGCCAGATCAGGATCGATTTCTGTTGCCAAGGGATTATCCAGACCTTTGTTATAAGGGCAGCTAATCTGACAGATGTCACATCCATAGATGACCGTTTTAATTTTCTTGCGAAATTCTAGGTCCATCATGCCCTTGTCTTGAGTTTGGAAGGACAGGCAGCGTTTGGCATTCATAGAGCCGTCTCCGATTAAGCAGGAGGTTGGGCATGCATCTAAACAACGTCGACAGTCTCCACAACCATAGTCGACAGGATGATCTGGTTCAATTTCGAGATTGGTAATCAATTCCCCCAAAAACATGTAAGAACCGTATTCTTTTGAAATGACTAAGCCATTTTTTCCGATAAAGCCAATTCCAGCTCGTTGGGCGACAGCCGTATCAACCAGTGCTCCAGTATCGACCATGCCCTTGTATTCAAAATCTTGCGTCATTTCTTCAATTCCAGCAGCTAAGCGGTTGAGCTTGTCTTGAAGGACATAATGGTAGTCTAATCCCCAGCTGTTGGGCGTGAATTTTCCTCTTTTATAGGCTGTTTTTTGAGGTTGTTGCTTGAGTTTGTGGGGGTAGGCGACAGCGATTGAGATGATCGTCTTTGCGGAGGAGAGACTTAATTTGGGGTGGATGCGCTCTTCAATATTCTTATGCTCGAATCCAGAATTCCGTCCTTCCTCAACGGCCAAGCGGAGCGATTTTTCCAAATAAGCAAAGTCATCAGCAGTTGTAAATCCAATTTTTGAAATCCCAATAGAATGTGCCAGTTGGATAATATTTTCTTTTAGTGTCATCTTTTCCATTATACACAAAAATGAAGATTCTGGCGAGAAAGGAAACGATCAGGAAGGGCTTTCAAAAGCTTTCTTTTTTTTGTATAATAGAAACATGAAATGTGAGGAGGATATTATGGTACAACCATTATTTTTACATTCAGTGATGCAGGAAAAAATTTGGGGAGGAACACGTCTAAAAGAGGAATTTGGTTACGACATTCCGAGTGACCATGTCGGTGAATTTTGGGCGATTTCGGCCCATCCGCATGGCGTTTCTAAAGTGGCCAATGGTCCATACGAAGGAATGGGATTGGATCAGCTCTATCAAGAGCACCGAGAATTATTCGGCAATCGTAAAGAGCCTGTCTTTCCTTTATTAACAAAGATTTTGGATGCTAACGACTGGCTTAGTGTACAGGTGCACCCGGATGATACCTATGCCATGGAGCATGAGGGAGAACTTGGAAAAACCGAGTGTTGGTATGTGATTGCGGCTGACGAAGGATCAGAGATTATCTATGGACACAATGCCGAGTCAAAAGAAGAACTCCGCCAGCAAATCGAAGATAAAAACTGGGATGCCTTGCTGACAAAAGTTCCAGTCAAGGCTGGAGATTTCTTCTATGTGCCAAGCGGGACCATGCACGCCATTGGTTCTGGAATTTTGATTCTTGAAACCCAACAGTCGAGTGACACCACCTACCGGGTTTATGATTTTGACCGCAAGGATGCTCAAGGAAACTTGCGGGAACTTCACTTGGAAAAATCAATTGATGTGTTAAATATCGGTGAGCCTGCCAATAGCCATCCAGATACAGTTGTGATCGATGATCTTCGGATGACGACCTTGGTTGCAAGTGATTTCTTTACGGTTTATAAGTGGGAACTTACTGGAAAAGCTAATTTTGAAAAGACTGCCGATTACAGCTTATTGAGCGTCTTAACTGGAGAAGGAAAATTGACTGTAGATGGAAAGGATTATCCTATTCAAAAAGGAAGTCACTTTATCTTGCCAAGCGATGTTGAATCTTGGACTTTGGAAGGGCAAGGTTTAGAATTGATTGTAAGTCACCCATAAAAACAAAGGGTTTGAGTAAAACGCAATGGAACTACTCAAGCCTTTTTTCTGAAATAAAACTATTTTTATGTTAAGTCTTGACTCTGACCTAAGGGGAGGG
>CAJZGQ010000128.1 GCA_916048115.1 uncultured Streptococcus sp.
AGGCATGCTCAAAATTGGAGGGAAAGTCATGATAAATAAAAAGCAATTCCGGATTTTCACCATTGTTGATTTGGACAAGGAAGAAGAGTATTTGCATGAGATGCATTTGAAGGGTTGGAGATATAGAACGAGTCGTCTTGGTTTGTTCTATTTTGACCAATGTCAACCAGACGATGTCATCTACTGTATCTATGATTCTAGATTTCTTAAAAAATATAACCATGAACTGCAAGATTTTAGAAATAGAGGTTGGGAATTGATAGGAGCAGGTTCTTGTTCGATTTTTCGTAAACCAGCTTCTGATATACTTCCAGAGGATCAAGTCTATATGAGTAAGGGGCTCAGATGGGAAGTTATGCGAAATAGACTTCGTTCATGTACAGTTGCTTTCTCAGGCGGTCTTGTTGTTTGTATGAGTTCGTTTAGAGAAGATCTTTCTATGTCTTTCTTCATTATTTTTGTTTTATATGCTCTTATGATTTCTTATCTAATCTATGGTTTTTTTAGACTTAAAAGGGCATACCGAGTAGATAAACAGTAAGGTTCTAGGTCTTCAGACTGATTTTTAGCACTCTTGATAAAAGAGTGCTAATTTTTTGAATTTTTATCTTGACATTCTCTTCTAAGGGTGTATAATAGAATCATAAGTTAGCACTTGAATGTATCGAGTGCTAATTTATCAGACAGAGAGGAGTGATGAGATGGTTACAGAGCGTCAGCAGGATATTTTAAATCTGATTATTGACATCTTTACCAAAACGCACGAACCTGTCGGATCCAAAGCCTTGCAAGAGTCTATTAACTCTAGCAGTGCAACCATTCGTAATGACATGGCGGCTCTAGAAAAGCAAGGTTTGCTTGAGAAGGCTCATACTTCAAGTGGTCGGATGCCAAGTGTTGCTGGTTTTCAGTACTATGTGAAACACTCACTGGATTTTGACCGACTGGCTGAAAATGAGGTATATGAGATTGTCAAAGCCTTTGATCAGGAATTCTTCAAATTGGAGGATATTCTGCAAGAGGCTGCTAATCTACTGACAGACTTGAGTGGCTGTACGGTAGTAGCACTGGATGTTGAGCCGAGCAGGCAACGTTTGACAGCCTTTGATATCGTTGTTTTGGGGCAACATACAGCCTTGGCAGTATTCACCCTAGACGAGTCGCGAACGGTTACTAGTCAGTTTCTGATTCCAAGGAACTTTTTGCAGGAGGATTTGCTGAAGCTGAAGAGCATCATTCAGGAACGTTTCCTCGGCCACACCGTTCTAGATATTCACTACAAGATTCGGACGGAGATTCCGCAGATTATCCAGCGTTACTTTACAACGACGGACAATGTCATTGATCTCTTTGAACACATCTTTAAGGAAATGTTCAACGAAAATATTGTGGTGGCGGGAAAGGTCAATCTCTTGAATTTTGCCAATCTAGCAGCCTATCAGTTCTTTGATCAACCGCAAAAGGTGGCTCTGGAGATTCGTGAGGGATTGCGTGAAGATCAGATGCAAAACGTCCGTGTTGCGGACAGTCAAGAGTCCTGTCTAGCTGATCTAGCGGTGATTAGTAGTAAGTTCCTCATTCCTTATCGGGGAGTTGGAATTCTGGCAATTATCGGTCCGGTCAATCTGGATTACCAACAGCTAATCAACCAAGTCAACGTAGTCAACCGTGTTTTGACTATGAAGTTGACAGATTTTTACCGTTACCTCAGCAGTAATCATTACGAAGTACATTAAGATTGAAATCATTAAAGGAGGCGAAAATGGCCCAAGATATAAAAAATGAAGAAGTAGAAGAAGTTCAAGAAGAGGAAGTTGTGGAAACGGTAGAAGAAACAACTCCTGAGAAATCTGAGTTGGACTTGGCAAATGAACGTGCAGATGAGTTCGAAAACAAATACCTTCGCGCTCATGCAGAAATGCAAAATATCCAACGCCGTGCCAATGAAGAGCGTCAAAACTTGCAACGTTATCGTAGCCAGGACTTGGCAAAAGCGATTCTCCCTTCTTTGGACAACCTTGAGCGTGCACTCGCAGTTGAAGGTTTGACAGATGATGTGAAGAAGGGCTTGGAAATGGTGCAAGAAAGCTTGATTCACGCTTTGAAAGAAGAAGGAATCGAAGAAATCGCAGCTGACGGTGAATTTGACCATAACTATCATATGGCCATCCAAACTCTCCCAGCAGACGATGAACACCCAGCAGATACCATCGCCCAAGTTTTCCAAAAAGGCTACAAACTCCATGACCGCATCCTACGCCCAGCCATGGTGGTGGTGTATAACTAGTTTAGAAAACTTGACAAAATTTGTCCGAAACGACAATAAACTATGAAGAAAGATAAAATATATTTGGCTTTGCAATAGTGAGCGAAGCGAACCAAAGACGATACTCTTCGCCGTGGCGCTATTTGCGCAAACTTTGAGACCTTAGGCTCAAAGTTTAGTCAAAGAGATTGACGAAGTCAAGCTCTGACGGCGCCGCCACTTAAGAAGAGTATCAAAAAGAAAAATAGAATATAAAATTTAAGGAGAAAAACACATGTCTAAAATTATCGGTATTGACTTAGGTACAACAAACTCAGCAGTTGCAGTTCTTGAAGGAACTGAATCAAAAATCATCGCAAACCCAGAAGGAAACCGTACAACTCCATCTGTAGTCTCATTCAAAAACGGCGAAATCATCGTTGGTGATGCTGCAAAACGTCAAGCAGTTACAAACCCAGATACAGTTATCTCTATCAAATCTAAAATGGGAACTTCTGAAAAAGTTTCTGCTAACGGAAAAGAATACACTCCACAAGAAATCTCAGCTATGATTCTTCAATACTTGAAAGGTTACGCTGAAGACTACCTTGGTGAAAAAGTAACCAAAGCAGTTATCACAGTTCCAGCTTACTTCAACGATGCTCAACGTCAAGCAACTAAAGACGCTGGTAAAATCGCTGGTCTTGAAGTAGAACGTATCGTCAACGAACCAACAGCAGCAGCCCTTGCTTACGGTTTGGACAAGACTGACAAAGAAGAAAAAATCTTGGTATTTGACCTTGGTGGTGGTACATTCGACGTATCTATCCTTGAATTGGGTGACGGTGTCTTCGACGTATTGTCAACTGCAGGGGACA
>CAJZGQ010000129.1 GCA_916048115.1 uncultured Streptococcus sp.
TGACCAAAGACTTAATGGCCTTGGTAACTGCCGCCTGACTGACATTGAGACGACGAGCCAAATCTGAATTGGTTAAAGATTCCTCTGACAAGAGCATGAGGATGTGCTCCTGAGTATTGGTCAAAGCTACCTCGCTAGTACAATGACCTATTAGGATTTCATGTTGGTTTTCCGCCTGTAAAATCACCTCATTCAAAAAGCCATCGATATCCTTCGCTAGCTGTCTCATATCTGACTCCTTTCCTTTTGAACTTCTCTTTTTTAAGAGAAAAATACTATTCTGTTGAATTTTGTTTACCAGTTAATTATATCACAAGCAAAAAAAGAGTCAAGAAAAAACGTAAAAATCAGCTTCATTCTTGAACTCTTCTATATTATGATCTATTGAAATTCTTTGACATCTCCATCGTATGTCGCCCAGTCTTTGCTGAAAAAGCGCTCATTCAGATGGTAAGTCGGAGCTGGTGTGGGATTGGATAGGAAAGGATCAACTGCCTTGTCAAAAGCCAACCAACCCAACCAACCAAGGTGGATGGTATCCTTCATAAAGAAAGGATCCCCGCCATCCTTAGAAAAATCTGCTATATTGGTAAAACCTTGACTCTCTAACTGGTAGCGAATCTTCTGCACCGTTTGTTGGTACATATCCTCTCGTAGACCAGCATAATCCATCCATTTTTTATTAACAGGTGGAATGATAAAAATCGGGTTTACCTTGGATTTAGAAAACTGGGTTAAAACTAACTGCAGGTCATTATACTCTGGCGACTTGAGATAGGTGAAGTTTTTCTGAGAATCCTTTAATTTCTTCAAATCCTTCTTAATCTGCTTATTATAGAAATCATTCTCCATTCCCAGATCATTATTGGAAGTATTCTTTTCTGCATCTGATTTGACAACATCTTCTATTGCTTGATAAGAAAACTGGTCTGGCAAGGTCTTTAAATACTTAACTACATGCTTACCATAATTAACATAGCCTCTAACTGAAAACTGTCCAAAAAAGGAAGCCTGGCGTTCATTAAACCGAGCCAATAATTCAATCGTCTCATTGTCTGCCGTCGACAATTCTTCTTTGCTTGCCAACTTCTGAACCAAATCCTTCATAGCTACGTTGGGAAACTGCTGTAGTAAGCGAGTCGCCGCATATTGGCTAGCCTGATCTCCAGATTGATGTTCCAGAAAACTGGTCAACTGGTCTCCATTAAAATACTGCTGGAAGGCTGCTGGCTCATAGCCATTTTTACTGAACCACTGAGGTGAGATAACATACACAACTTGTTTATTCTCCAGTTGTGGCAACATCTGTTGCATTCCAAAATACTGGTTAAGCGATGCAGCTCCCCTCTGTCCTAAAAGATAAGGACGGTAGGAGCGATTGTATTTCTCAGCTAATACCGCAGGATGAGCACCGTCAAAACGAAGCCATTCACTAGAGCCAAAGAAGGGAACAAAACGTGTATTTGGATCAGATAGTGCTCTGACTTTTTGACTTCGCTCCTTAAAACTATCGATAGTAGTAGCCACTGCTGAACGCTTTTCAGCTCCTAGATTATGACGCATCTCAGTAGGATAAAAGAAAATGAGCAGAAAAACCAACAAACCAGCTATCAAGACCGGTCCGAAGATCATCCATAAGCGTTTAAGCATTTTGTAGCTCCACAATACCAGCTATGATTTTATTAGCTGTATTCCAGTCGTCGCGACCAAACTCTGTTACAGGGACACGAATGTCAAAACGGTTCTCAATCTCCACAATCAATTCAACCGTTCCCATACTATCCAAGACACCTGCATCAAAAAGATCTTCATCCATCATGTCAGAAACATCTTCCATAAACAACTCATCAATAATTTCGATAACTTCTGATTTGATATCCATATTTTATTTCCTTTTATTTTTTAAACCATAAATCATTCAAAAATCCAGAAAAGATTAAGAATGACAGCATGACGACATGGAAGGTGACAACCATGCCAAGCAACTGAATCCAGCGATTCTCAGGTAGAGCAGGCTTCCCTGCTTTTTTCCGTTCCTTATTGAGCGTTTTTTTCTTGCGAATCCAAGCGTCATTGATAACCAGTCCAATCCCATGAAAGAGTCCATAGGCGATATAGTACCAGGTCACACCGTGCCAAAATCCCATAATCAGCATATTTACAATGTAGGCCACACTTGAGGTTACATTGCGATTTTTAAAGACCTTCTTTCTGGTCAATACCATGACCATTCGCATAAAGACAAAGTCACGGAACCAGAAAGACAGACTCATATGCCAGCGATTCCAAAACTCCTTCAAATCCCTTGATAAAAAGGGCTTGTTAAAGTTGATAGGGCTACGGATTCCCATTAAATTTGAGATGGCTAAGGCAAACATAGAATAACCTGCAAAGTCAAAGAAAAGTTCCAGACCAAAGGTATACATAACTGCCAAGGCATAGAGGTTAAAGAAGCCACCTGACTGCAAGGCTAAATTCTTCAAAGGAGGCAACAAGGTTTCTCCTAAAACATGAGCTAGGATAAACTTGTACAAAAATCCCCACATGATATAGCGAACAGATTCATCCAGCATATCCATCAACTCATCTCGCTCAGGAATGGTCTGATAATTTTCATTAAATCGCTTAAAGCGATCGATTGGGCCACTTGAAAAGGTCGGCATGAAGAGAAGGAAACGGAGGAATTCCCAGAGGGTAAAATCCTTAATCACTCCATCTCTCAGCTCGATGATAATCCCAACCGAACGAAAGGTCAGGTAAGAAATTCCCAAAAACCCAAGCAAAGACTGCGTTCCATTGATAGCTGGTTGCACCTTGACAAAGATAATCGGAAGTAGGGACAGAAAACTAACTAAGTAGAAGACCCACTGGCCATCCTTACTTTTTCGATAATGCTTGTAGAAGAGTACGAGCAATATTTCCCAGCACAGATAAATACCCAAGGCAGCTAGTTGATTGGTCTTCCCACCTACCAACATGGTGACGATAAAGAAGAGGCTAACCAGCACTTCATACCAGGCAAAGCGTTTCTTGAAAAAGAGGCCGATAAAGATGGGCAAGGTTGCAGCAATCACATAGACAAAATACTGAGGATTGC
>CAJZGQ010000130.1 GCA_916048115.1 uncultured Streptococcus sp.
AAGTAGGATCTCCAAAGACCAAGGTACGGATCACAATCAGAATCACCATGATAAATGCCAATATCCAAGATAACAGTCCACCAATAAAGGCAATATTTAGTGGGGCATCAGAAAAATTGACAATTCCTTCGATCGAGTATTTGAAGAGGGACCAAAAATTCCAAGATGTCTCTCCTGCCACGCGCTCTACATTTTTATACTCCAGGTATTCTGTTTCAAATCCTACCCAGGCAAAAATTCCTTTTGAAAAACGATTGTACTCTGATAGCTCCATAATTGCATCGACCATAGGACGGCGCATCAAACGGAAATCACGCGCCCCGTCCACCATTTCTACTTGACTGACATGATTGATCAATTTATAAAACATCCGTGCAAAGAATGAGCGAATCGGTGGTTCACCATCACGGGTTACGCGTCGAGTTCCGACACAGTCCAATTCTGAGTTTTCATCCAATTTTTGCTTCATTTGAACCAGTAATTCTGGAGGATCCTGCAGATCCACATCCATGACGGTTACGTATTCACCACTAGCACGCTCAAGCCCAGCATAGAGTGCAGCCTCTTTTCCGAAATTTCGAGAAAAAGAAAGGTAGTGCACATTTGAATCTGTAAGATGTAGCTTTCGAAGAACAGATAGCGTACCATCTGAGGAGCCATCATTAATAAAAATATATTCAAACTTTTCTCCCATCTCCATCCGAACACGTTCCATCTCTTGATAAAATAATGGAATCGATTCTTCTTCGTTAAAACATGGGACTACAACTGATAGGGTCATTGCTTACTCCTTGACTTATTCACTTTCTATTGTAACAAAAAACTAGGGTTTCCCCTAGTTTAAAATTTAAAATTAGCTAAAATTAAAGAAACTGATTAAACTTAATCATTCTAATTTAATTATAATAACTTAAATTCACCTTAAAATAGATATTATTCTTCAAATCCATTAGGATGTTTACTCTGCCATCTCCAGGCATCTTGGCACATGCGATGAATATCATATTGAGCTTTCCAACCTAACTCCTCACTTGCTTTCGATGGATCTGCGTAACAGGTTGCAATATCTCCAACACGTCTCTCAACAATCTTATAAGGAATTGTTTTTCCTACCACTTCTTCCATATTTTGAATGATTTCAAGAACAGAGTATCCTCTACCAGTACCCAAGTTATAGATATTTAACCCTGAATCTTTTTCAAGTTTTCTTAATGCCGCTACATGTCCCTTTGCTAAATCAACCACATGGATATAATCGCGAACACCAGTTCCATCTGGAGTTGGATAATCGTTTCCAAACACATTAACATATTCTAGCTTTCCAACCGCTACCTGTGTTACATATGGTAAAAGATTATTTGGGATTCCATTTGGATTTTCACCAATATTCCCACTTTCATGAGCACCAATTGGGTTGAAATAGCGTAACAGCACGATATTCCAGGAAGAATCTGACTTGTATATATCTTGAAGCATCTCTTCAATCATCAACTTTGTTCTTCCATATGGATTAGTTACTGACAGCGGAAAATCCTCTAAGATAGGGACAGTATGTGGATCACCGTAAACAGTCGCTGACGAGCTAAAAATAATGTTTTTACACTGGACTTCTTCCATAACTCGAAGCAAGGTCAATGTTCCGGTTATATTGTTTTCATAATATGTGAGAGGGATTTGAACCGATTCTCCAACGGCTTTCAATGCAGCAAAGTGAATCACCCCTGTAGGTTGTTCTTTTACAAATACTTCCAATAACTTCTCTTTGTCTCGAACATCTATATCGTATAATGTAATAGATTTACCAATAATCTTTTCAACTTCTTGGATACTTTTTTTACTACTATTCACAAAGTTATCTACCACCACTACTTCATGACCTGCTTTGGTCAATTCGATAAGCGTATGGGAACCAATAAATCCAGCTCCACCCGTTACTAAAATTTTTTGTTTCATTATTTTATCCTCAACTAAATAAATCTCTTTCATTATCCCATATTTCATAAATAATTTCAAAAGTTGTCCGATATTTTTCACCCCGCCCCTCCCCCTTTTCATGGTATAATAGAGTGAATTGATTACGGGAGGACATCTTATGCTAAGGCTTGGAATTATTGGAACGAGTTGGATTTCACATGAATTTATTACAGCTGCTCATCAGACAGGCCACTATCACTTGCAGGCTGTGTGTTCAAGAAAGATGAAGACGGCCCAAGATTTTTGTGAGCCTTATGGGGTGATCTCTTGCTACACAGACTTGGTCGATTTCTTAGACAGTGAACTAGACGTGGTCTACATTGCCAGCCCTAATTCTCTTCACTTCGCTCAGGCCAAGCTTGCTATTTTAGCAAAGAAGCATGTCATCATTGAAAAACCGGCTGTGACGAAGCCTTCTGAATGGAAGGAACTGGTGAAGCTTGCTAAGGAGCACCAGGTCTATCTCTTTGAAGCTGCTAGAAATTACCAAGAAACAGCCTTTCAAGTGGTTAAAGACTTCCTCTCTAATCAGGAAATACTGGGCGCCAACTTTACCTTTGCCAAATATTCTTCTAAGTTGCCTGCTCTTCTAGCAGGTGAGATACCCAATATTTTCTCAGATGTCTATGCAGGTGGGGCCTTGATGGATCTGGGTGTCTACTGCCTCTACCTGGCCATTGGCTTCTTTGGAGCTCCAATCTCCAGCCACTACACAGCTCAGCATTTACCCAATTCGGTTGATCTCTATGGTCAGGGTGTCTTGATTTATCCAGAGTTTCAGGTTGCCATTCAGGCGGGGAAAAATATCACCAGCCATTTACCTGCTGAAATCTATACCAAGACTGGAACGCTGACTCTAAATGCTGTAGCAGCTATCAACCAGGCCCAATTTGTCAGCCATTCTGGTGAAGTCATCGATCTCCCTCTCACGCCTTGTAGTCATGTCATGCAAGAAGAGGCGGAAGCCTTTGCCCGTGCCATAGCTGGTCACAAGGAGGCTGATTATCTCGAATGGTTACAAACGGCTGCGCAGGTCCATGAAACCCTCTACCAGATGCGTCAGAGCGCTGGAATACAATTTAAGGATGAAAAAGAATGAAAGAACAATTTCCACAAAG
>CAJZGQ010000131.1 GCA_916048115.1 uncultured Streptococcus sp.
AGTTTTTAATTTCATGTTTCTATTATATCATAAAAGAGGGAAAAGACAGATTTGATACTCAATGAAAATCAAAGAGCAAACTAGGAAGCTAGCCGCAGGCTGTACTTGAGTACGGCAAGGTGAAGCTGACGTGGTTTGAATTTGATTTTCGAAGAGTATGAGATTTCGCAGAAATGAAAACAGCCCTCAGAGGGCTGTCAGTTAAGATGTGATCTCAACTTAAATCGCAAACAAGTCATTCAAGTTCTCAGCCAAGGTTGGGTGAGTGAAGATTTGTTTTGTGAAGTAAGTGTAAGGAATCTTGTTGTCCATAGCAACAGTGATGATGTTGATGATTTCTTGAGAACCTTCTGAGAAGATGCTTGCTCCAAGAATTTCTTTTGTTTCAGTATTAACAACAGCTTTGAAAGCTCCACGAAGGTCTCCATTTACGTGACCACGAGGCATGGCTGCAACAGGAATTTCCTTAACGGCGTATGGAAGTTTCAAATCAGCTGCTTGGCTTTCAGTCAAACCAACTTGTGAAAGTGCAGGTGTGATAAACATGGTGTTTGGTACATTGAGACGGTCTTCAAGTGTGTAGCTGCCATCTCCAGCAAGGTAGCTGTAAACAACACGGAAGTCATCAAGTGAAATGTAAGTAAATTGAAGGCCACCGTTGACATCTCCAACTGCAAAGACACCAGGAACGTTTGTTTGACAATGTTTGTCTACTTTAATAGCACCACGTTCAGTAAGTTCAATATCTGTATTTTCAAGTTGAAGTGGTTCTACATTTGGTTTGCGTCCAGTTGCGTAAAGAAGGGCGTCGAAACGGTAAGTTTCATTTTCAGTTACGACAAGCACTTGGTCACCGTCATTTTTAATTTCAGTAGTACGGATATTTTGAAGCAATTCAATACCGTCTTCTTCCATGTATTGTTTAGCAAGAGCTGCGATGGAAGGTTCTGCACGAGGAAGGAAAGTATCCAAGGCATCTAGGACTGTAACCTTGCTTCCAAGTTTGTTGTAAAGGCCAGCAAATTCAAGACCGATATTTCCACCACCAAGGACTCCAAGTTTTTCAGGCAATTTGTCCAAGTTTTGGATACCTGTTGAGTCAAAGACGTTTTTGCTTGTAGCAAGTCCAGGGATTGGCAAGACGTTTGAAACAGCACCAGTGTTGATGACGATTGTTTCAGCAGTCAGTTCTTTCTTTTCATCACCAGCTTGGATTTCGATGACTTTATTTGAAAGGAAGTGAGCTTCCGCATCAAAGATATCCACGCCTGTACCAGCAACAGTCGCATAGTTTTTACCGTTGAGGCGACCAGTGATAGTATTTTTGGTAGCAATGACTTCTTCAAAAGACAAGCCCTTCTCAGCAGCAACTAGCAAGGTTTTAGTTGGGATACAACCAATGTTGATACAAGTTCCACCATACATAGCTTTGCTACGTTCAACGAGGGCAACTTTTTTGCCAGCTGAAGCCAATTTACCAGCTAGTGTTTTACCAGCTTTACCAAATCCGATAACGATTAAATCATAAGTTAACATTTAGAGTTCCTCCTATTCGAATTTCATTCTAGCACAAGAAAAAAACTTTTGCACAATTCTGCTACGAAAAAGACAGAAAAATATAAAAACGCTTTCTAGACAAAAAACTAGTAATTTTTTGACAAGCTTGATAAACTAAAATCCTATCTATTTTTATATAAGATAGAATAAATGTTCGAAAATAGGAGGTTTTATGAAATCGAATCGCTATATTATTGCCTTTGCTGGGGTCATTTTACACTTAATGCTGGGTTCGACTTATGCTTGGAGTGTTTATCGTAACCCTATTATTGAAAAAACGGGATGGGATCAGGCTTCTGTTGCCTTTGCCTTTAGTCTAGCAATCTTTTGTTTAGGCTTATCGGCTGCATTTATGGGGCGTTTGGTAGAAAAATTTGGTCCGAGAGTCATGGGGAGTCTATCTGCTTTTCTATACGCAGGTGGAAATATCTTAACAGGATTTGCAATAGACCGTCAGGAGCTGTGGTTGTTGTATCTCGCTTATGGAATTTTAGGTGGGCTTGGTTTGGGAGCAGGCTACATTACCCCTGTGTCAACGATTATAAAATGGTTTCCTGATAAACGTGGTCTCGCAACAGGTTTAGCGATTATGGGGTTTGGTTTTGCTTCTTTATTGACTAGTCCCATAGCGCAACATCTCATCGCAGGGGTAGGGCTTGTAGAAACTTTTTATATTTTAGGTGCAAGTTACTTTATTATCATGCTCCTAGCTTCACAATTCATTAAGCGTCCAAATGAGCAAGAGCTTGCAATTTTATCTGTTTCAGGGAAAGAAAAAACAGCCTCTTTGACGCAAGGGATGACTGCAAATCAGGCTCTAAAAAGCAATCGGTTTTATATACTTTGGATTATTTTCTTTATCAACATAGCTTGTGGTTTAGGCTTAATTTCAGCGGCATCGCCAATGGCACAGGAGATGGCTGGCTTGTCTACAAGTCATGCAGCAGTAATGGTGGGCGTTTTGGGGATTTTCAATGGATTTGGTCGCTTGCTTTGGGCGAGTTTGTCTGACTATATCGGTCGCCCTCTAACCTTTAGTATATTACTGCTTGTCAATCTTTTCTTTTCTCTCTCACTTTGGCTCTTTACAGATTCCGTTTTATTTGTAGTCGCTATGTCTATTTTGATGACTTGCTATGGAGCTGGTTTTTCTTTGATTCCAGCTTATCTCAGTGATATTTTTGGAACCAAGGAATTGGCCGCTCTGCATGGTTATATTTTAACGGCTTGGGCAATGGCTGGTTTAGCGGGACCTATTTTATTAGCAGAGACTTATAAAATGGCTCATTCTTACACACAAACCTTGTTCGTTTTTATCATTTTATATAGTATCGCCTTGGCTTTGTCTTATTATCTAGGTCGTTCAATCAAAAAGGAAAGCCAAAAACCGCTTACATGATTTTCTAGAGAAATTGGGCTATCTTTTGCTCTGGTCTTGTGTTATACTAGATAGGTTGCAAAGAAAACAGTAC
>CAJZGQ010000132.1 GCA_916048115.1 uncultured Streptococcus sp.
CCCGCATAAACGCAAGCAACAAAAACAATAAAAGCTACCAAGCGAGCTCCGATAGCAAAAGCAAATAAGTTATACATAGAGCAACCTCCTTAGTTTAAATTTATCTTAATAAGTAAAGTGAAATATTGCATAAGTATCCATTTTTAATATCGCAAATATATTTTTTAAAGACATAAACACATCTACAAGCGCCTATAAACAGAAACCTTAAAAGATAAGTTAAAACTTATAAGATAAGATTCTGTTCATAGACACCAATACTCATATCAACACTTTTACGTAACAACTCATATTTTACAAAAACTTGGTCTTATACGAATCTAGAAAATAGAACCACAGCTGCTCTTGCATATGCTCCTTTAGTTGTATTCCAAGCATTATTTGCTACAATAGGAGATAATCTTATTAGGAATGCGGCATTGCAACTTCTATTATCTGCTAAAAATCCCTTAAAACACTTATCATGATAGAAACAAGCCATATCTAAATCATCAATAGCTGGAATAGAATATCCATTATTTCCCATAACCACAATAATTACCATAAGAGCCTATAGGAAAAAGAGAGCGATCCATTCTAGCCAAATCAGTTGACTCTCCGTTAGTCTCTATATCCGTTACGATTTCGTTTAAAACACGCCCTACCTCCAAAGCTTCATTATCTAAACCAAGCTCCTCTGCTTTATCTAATCTAACTACAGGGAAAGCATGTTCATTCAATTCGGTAACTTTATCCAATTCAGAAGTATCTATAAAGTTAAACATAATATCAATAGCACTAGCACTAGCACTAAACAATATAGTTTCCGAATTATTTCCTTTCCAGCTTATACTATTTCTTTCTATTATTATAGCATATACTTTTTGATATTGCAAGCGTTTACCAAAGAAATCGTCCCATGACTTTCTCGTTTCCGTCTTTTACTAATTTTTCATTTTGTGGTATAATTGAAATAATTGTAACGAATCAAGGTCAATCTAGACACAAAATGGAATGAAATCAAGCAAATCTATGCTAAAAGTTTGGAATAAGCTGACCTGTAAATAGAAAGGAACTATATGATTTACAAAGTTTTTTATCAAGAAACAAAAGAACGTAGCCCACGTCGTGAAACAACACGCGCACTATACCTAGACATCGATGCCAACTCAGAACTTGAGGGCCGTATCGCTGCTCGCCAACTTGTCGAAGAAAATCGCCCAGAGTACAATATCGAGTATATCGAACTCTTGTCTGACAAATTGCTAGATTACGAAAAAGAAACTGGCGCCTTCGAAATTACGGAGTTCTAATATGGCCTACACTCTTAAACCTGAAGAAGTCGGCGTTTTTGCCATCGGTGGTCTGGGAGAAATCGGGAAAAATACATACGGAATTGAATACCAAGATGAGATTATCATCGTCGATGCTGGGATTAAATTCCCAGAAGATGACTTGCTGGGTATCGACTATGTCATTCCTGACTACTCTTACATCGTAGACAATATCGACCGCGTCAAGGCTGTTTTGATTACCCACGGACACGAGGACCACATCGGTGGGATTCCATTCCTACTCAAGCAAGCAAATGTCCCAATCTATGCTGGACCACTTGCCTTGGCTTTGATCCGTGGGAAACTCGAAGAACACGGCCTCTTGCGCAACGCCAAACTTTACGAAATAAACCACAACACTGAGTTGACCTTTAAAAATCTCAAGGCAACTTTCTTTAGAACGACTCACTCTATTCCAGAGCCTTTGGGGATTGTCATTCATACTCCTCAAGGGAAAATTGTCTGTACGGGTGACTTCAAGTTTGACTTAACACCAGTTGGTGAACCAGCAGATTTGCACCGTATGGCTGCGCTGGGCGAAGAAGGTGTTCTCTGTCTCCTGTCTGACTCAACAAATGCAGAAGTGCCAACCTTTACCAACTCTGAAAAAGTCGTTGGCCAGTCCATCATGAAGATTATCCAAGGCATTGAAGGACGTATCATCTTTGCATCCTTTGCCTCAAATATCTTCCGTCTCC
Organism: uncultured Streptococcus sp.; assembly: GCA_916048115.1. Classification (GTDB taxonomy): domain Bacteria; phylum Bacillota; class Bacilli; order Lactobacillales; family Streptococcaceae; genus Streptococcus. The sequence goes on from CAJZGQ010000132.1 coordinate 2,012, forward strand.
AGCAAGCAACTGAAGCTGCTGTTAAGACTGGACGTAAGATTGCGGTCTTTGGTCGTTCTATGGAAAAGGCCATTGTCAACGGAATCGACCTTGGCTACATCAAAGCTCCTAAGGGAACCTTTATCGAGCCAAATGAAATCAAAGACTACCCTGCAGGCGAGGTTCTCATCCTCTGTACAGGTAGTCAGGGCGAGCCTATGGCAGCCCTCTCTCGTATCGCCAACGGAACCCACCGTCAGGTACAACTCCAACCCGGTGATACCGTTATCTTCTCTTCAAGCCCAATCCCTGGAAATACGACTAGCGTCAACAAGCTGATTAACATCATTTCTGAAGCTGGTGTCGAAGTTATCCACGGTAAGGTTAACAATATCCATACATCTGGACACGGTGGCCAGCAAGAGCAAAAACTCATGCTCCGCTTGATTAAGCCAAAATACTTCATGCCTGTCCACGGTGAATACCGCATGCAAAAAGTCCACGCTGGACTAGCGGTAGATACTGGTGTTGAGAAGGACAATATCTTTATCATGAGCAATGGTGATGTGCTTGCCCTTACTGCTGACTCAGCTCGTATTGCAGGTCATTTCAACGCCCAAGATATCTATGTCGATGGAAATCGTATCGGTGAAATAGGTGCTGCTGTCCTCAAAGATCGTCGTGATCTATCTGAAGACGGTGTCGTTCTGGCAGTCGCAACTGTTGACTTCAAATCGCAGATGATTCTGTCTGGCCCAGATATCCTTAGTCGAGGCTTTGTCTACATGAGAGAGTCGGGTGACTTGATTCGCCAAAGCCAACGTATCCTCTTCAATGCGATTCGTATCGCACTGAAAAACAAGGATGCTAGCGTGCAATCTGTCAATGGTGCCATTGTCAACGCTATTCGCCCCTTCCTCTATGAAAATACCGAACGTGAACCGATTATCATCCCGATGATCCTCACACCAGATGAAGAATAATACTCTTCGAAAATCTCTTCAAACCACGTCAGCTTCGCCTTGCCGTATATAT
>CAJZGQ010000133.1 GCA_916048115.1 uncultured Streptococcus sp.
ACATCTAACAGCGTGGTTTTTCCAGTCCCATTGACCCCGATCAGTCCGATCCGATCCAAGTCATGAATGATAAAGGAAATCTCACGAAAGACGGTCTTATCTCCGACAGATTTGGTTAATTTATCGACAATAAAATCGCTCATTTTTCCTCCTTTTTTGCTTGCTGGATATAGGCAATGATGGCTTCTTTTTCATTGGCCAGCTCCCCATCGACAATGGCGTATTCGATCTTTGTCAAAATTTCTCCCAAGGCTGGACCAGGTTGAAAGCCGTATTCTTTGATCAGCATGCCACCATTGACCACCACTTCGTGCTTATCATGAATGGTCAAGCTATCATAAACGCGCTCGATGGCCAAATAATCCACACTCAAGGCATAGGCTTCCCGGAGCTCTTCAGCTAGTAGCAACAAACGCTTCTCATACTTGTAGCAGGCACGCTTGTCTAGACTTCCATTTTCTCGGAGCTTAAGAATCTCTACGATCTGCTCCACCGTCTTGGCAAAGTCTCTTGAGGTCTTCCATTTTTTAAAGAATTTTGGAATGTCTTGGATGTCTAGTGCTAAAACCAGAGCCGCCCAAGCCTGCTCAGAAGTTGAAAAAGTAAATTCTAACTCTATGTCAAACAAACGCTCAAGTGCTTCTTTGCGATCCTTCATTTCTGGTAGATAGTGATAGGCTTTGCTTGCAAGCATGGCCTCCAAGCCTTGTCTCCAGTATGGAGAAAGTAAGAGCTTATCAAACTCAATGAAGGTGCGCTCTACTGAAATCTTCTCTAGTAAGGGAGCACACTCCTTCATAGCGTCAAAGGTTGCCTCTTCTAATTCAAAGCCAAGACTGGCCTGAAAACGAAAGCCTCGCATGATGCGGAGCGCATCTTCGTTAAACCGTTCATGAGGAAGCCCAACGGCCCGAAGGACCTTGTTTTCTAAATCTTCTAACCCATGAAAGAGGTCAACAATCTCTCCTTTTTCATTTAAGGCAAAGGCATTGACGGTGAAATCACGGCGCTTCAGATCTTCTTCTAGTGAGCGGACAAAAGACACGGAGCTTGGTCGGCGATAATCGACATAGACATCCTCCGTCCGGAATGTCGTAATTTCATATTCTTGACCATTTTCAAGAACCAAGACGGTCCCGTGTTCGATACCGATATCTACTGTTCGATCAAAAATCGCTTTTGTTTCCTCTGGATAGGAGGAGGAAGCGATATCGACATCGTGAATCGGACGATCTAAGAGAGCATCTCGGACAGATCCTCCCACAAAATAGGCCTCAAAACCAGCTGCTTTAATCTTCTCTAATATTGGTAAAGCCTCCTGAAACTCAGAAGGCATCTTTTTTAATCTCATAGTAAGTGTTCCAAACCATAGACAAGCTCATGACGCTTGATAACTTCTTTAATCCCTAGATTTACTCCTGTCATGAAGGAAACACGATCATAGGAATCATGACGGAGAGTCAAGCCTTCGCCTTGGCTACCAAAAATCACCTCTTGGTGAGCCACTAGGCCAGGCAATCGAACCGAATGGATGCGCATCCCTTCAAAATCTGCCCCTCTTGCTCCAGGCATCAACTCTTCTTCATCTGCTGCACCTTGCTGGATTTTCTCGCGCTTCTCCGAGATCAACTCAGCTGTCTTAATCGCTGTTCCACTCGGTGCATCTTTCTTCTTATCGTGGTGCAATTCGATGATTTCTACATTCGGGAAATACTTGGCAGCTTGCGCTGCAAATTGCATCAAGAGCACAGCCCCGATAGCAAAGTTCGGAGCAATCAAGCCCCCCAAATCCTTTTGACGCGAAAGGTCTGTCAATTCCTGGATCTGCTCAGGCGTAAAGCCAGTTGTCCCTACAACAGGAGCAAAGCCATTTTCAATTGCAAAGCGAGTATTCTCGTAAGCAACCTTTGGCATGGTAAAGTCCACCCAAACATCTGCTTCAAGACCTACGACATCTTCTTTGCGGTTAAAGACGGGGACCCCTGCAACCTCTGTCTCATCAGTAAATGGATCGATCAAGCCAGCTAGTTCTAGCTCAGGATCTTCAGAAACCATCTGGTAGGCTGCTTGTCCCATTTTCCCCTTGAAACCTGCAATAATGACTTTAATTGACATAGAATTCTCCTTAAACGATAGGGATATACCCAACTGCTAAGCTATGGTCGCCTAAGTGCGTCCCAATCACGCCTCCAAAAGTGGCAAAAGGAATTTCTCCTTCCACTCCTTCAGCCACCAACATCTGACGAAGCGCTTCGGCTTTTTCAGGTACATTAGCATGGATGATAAAGACTTGGTAATGCCCTCCGGTGAGTCCTTCATCAACGATTTCCACCAAGCGTTTCATGGCTTTCTTTTCCGTACGGACTTTTTCAAAAACTTCGATGACACCTTGGTCATTAAAGTGAAGGATCGGCTTGATACTCAAGAGATTGCCAATGATGGCAGCGCCATTTGACAGACGTCCCCCCTTGACCAAGTGATTCAAATCATCGACCATAATATAGGCAGTGGTCCCATCAATCTGGTGTTGGACATTGGCCACAATCTCATCAAACAAACGACCTTCACCAGCCCATTTCAAGCAATCTTCTACCATCATTCCTAATGGAGCGCTAGTGATTTTTGAGTCAGGAAATTCGACGGTCAAGCCTTCAAATTCGTCCTTCAAATATTGGATATTTTGGTAGAATCCAGAGATGCCTGATGACAAGAAGAGACCAAGAGCATGCGTATAACCTTTAGCTGTCAAACCAGATAAGAGTTCTTCTAACGCTGCCACACTCGGTTGGCTAGTCTTTGGTAATTCCTTAGACGCAGCCATCTTTTGGTAGAACTCGTCGTGTGTCAGATTCTTCCCTTCCACATAGGATTCTCCATCGATATAGATCGGAATGTCTAAAATAAATAAGTCGTCGTGATGGAGAAGGTGCTGCGGTAAATAGGCAGACGAATCCGTAATCACTCCTAATTTCATTGATTAAAACTCCAAATTAATACCCGGTAAATCAAGGGCAATTTC
>CAJZGQ010000134.1 GCA_916048115.1 uncultured Streptococcus sp.
TAGATCTTGTTTACAGTACCAGTACCAAAGATGATTTGGTATTGACCTGAGTTAAAGAAAGCACCTTGTACTTTTTCAATGTTCTCAACAACATCTTTGTTGATTTTTGATTCATCTTTTACCATCACGCGAAGACGAGTCGCACAGTGAGCAACACTGCTAACGTTCTCAACCCCACCGATTGCATCGATGACCTGCTTTGCAATTTCTGTATTTGACATTTTGCAAAAATCTCCTTATTTTTTGTAATGTAAACGGTTAAATCGTTTCTACGTTTTTAATTGTACCACGTATTGAAAATATGTCAAGCGTTTTGCAGGATTTTTTTGAAACTTTTTTGGACATTTTGACACTTTTTGATAGTATGAAACTATTTTCATTAAAAGATAGGCCTATAATACGCTTTTTAGCGCTTTGATTCAGTCTTTTATTTTCATTTCCTTTCATTTTTTCATGAATTTTCAACTTCTTCTCTTTTCTTCAAGCCACAAAATAGATGTCAATCGTTTGACATTTTTTGCCATTTCTTTCATTTATCGCTTGCATTTTTAATAGGAAATCGGTACTATGGAAGTAAGAAAAAATTCGGAGGAATAAAATGGAATGGACAACTGAACGTCGTTACAGACGTTACGAAGACTGGACAAAAGAGGAAAAGCAAGCCATCCAAGATCATATGGCCAAATCTCCTTGGCATACACACTATCATGTTGAGCCAAAAGCTGGTCTCTTAAATGATCCTAACGGTTTTTCCTACTTTGATGGAAAATGGATCTTGTTTTACCAAAATTTCCCATTTGGTGCAGCCCATGGGTTAAAATCATGGGTACAAACAGAAAGCCAAGACTTGGTTCATTTCAAAGAAACTGGTGTAACACTTCTTCCAGACACAGATCTGGATAGCCATGGAGCTTATTCCGGATCAGCCATGCAGTTTGGTGACAAACTATTCCTATTCTACACTGGAAATGTTCGGGATGCAGAATGGATTCGTCATCCATACCAAGTCGGTGCTTTGATGGACAAAGATGGCAAGATTGAAAAAATTGACAAAATCTTGATTGATCAACCGGCTGATTCGACCGATCACTTCCGTGACCCACAGATTTTTAATTTCAAGGGTCAATACTACGCTATCGTTGGTGGTCAAGACCTTGAGAAGAAAGGATTCATCCGTCTCTATAAGGCTGTAGATAACGACTATACCAACTGGGTTGCAGTCGGTGACTTGGATTTTGCAAACGATCGGACAGCTTATATGATGGAATGTCCTAACCTAGTCTTTGTTGGAGAACAACCCATTCTCCTCTACTGTCCTCAAGGCTTAGATAAATCCGTTCTCGATTATGACAATATCTATCCAAATATGTACAAGATTGGGGCAAGCTTTGATCCAGAAAAGGCCAAAATGGTTGATGTATCTGAATTGCATAATCTCGACTATGGTTTTGAAGCCTATGCGACTCAAGGATTTAATGCACCCGATGGACGTGCCTATGCTGTTAGCTGGCTAGGTCTTCCAGACGTTTCTTATCCAACAGATTCCTATGACTACCAAGGAGCTCTCTCACTGGTCAAAGAATTAACCATCAAAGATGGCAAGCTCTACCAATACCCAGTTGAAGCGATCAAGGACTTGCGCGCTGAGAGTGAGGAATTTGCCAACAAGGCTCAAACCAAGAACTGCTATGAATTGGAATTGCAGTTTGAAAAAGATAGCCAGAACGAAATCGTCCTCTTTGCCGATGCAGAAGGAAAGGGCTTAGTTCTCACATTTGATCTGGCTAAAGGATTAGTCACCGTCGATCGTAGCCAGGCTGGTGAGCAATATGCCCAAGATTTCGGTACGAGCCGTAGCTGCACAATCGCTAACCAAGCGACAACTGCTAATATTTTCATTGACAATTCGATATTTGAAATCTTTATCAATAAAGGAGAAAAAGTATTTTCTGGTCGGGTCTACCCACATGCAGATCAAAATGGAATCTTGATCAAGTCTGGAACCCCTACTGGAACTTACTACGAACTTGATTATGGTCGCAAAGCTAACTGATGTCGCCAAACTCGCCGGTGTCAGCCCTACTACTGTCTCACGGGTTATCAATAAAAAAGGATACCTGTCTGAAAAAATGATCCAAAAAGTCCAAGAAGCCATGCGAGAATTGGGCTATAAACCTAACAATGTTGCTCGTAGCCTCCAAGGAAAATCAGCCAAGTTGGTGGGCTTGATCTTTCCCAACATCAGCAATGTTTTCTATGCTGAATTAATCGACAAACTAGAGCACCAACTCTTCAAACACGGCTATAAAACCATCATCTGCAATAGTGAACACGACTCCGAAAAAGAGCGCGAATACATTGAGATGTTGGAGGCCAACCAGGTAGATGGCATCATTTCAGGAAGTCATAATTTAGGCATTGAAGATTACAACCGGGTAACTGCTCCTATCATTGCTTTTGACCGCAACCTCTCCCCAGAAATTCCGGTTGTTTCTTCAGACAACTACGCTGGTGGAGTGCTAGCAGCAGAAACTTTAGTAAAAACCGGAGCCCGAAATATTATCATGATCACAGGGAATGACAACTCTAACTCCCCAACAGGGCTGCGTCATGCGGGATTTGCATCGGTTCTACCTGAGTCCATGATCATTAATGTTTCCAGTGATTTCTCCCCTATTCGCAAAGAAATGGAAATCAAACAGATTTTAACCCACCACAAACCAGATGCTATCTTTGCCTCCGATGATTTGACGGCGATCTTGATCATGAAAGTCGCTAGAGAATTAGATATTCAGATTCCTCAGGATTTGAAAGTGATTGGTTATGATGGAACCCAGTTCATCGAGACCTATACACCTGAACTGACAACCATCCAACAACCCCTCAAAGACATTGCTATCCTCATGGTGGATCTTTTACTCCAAAAGATCGAAGGAAAAAAAGTAACGACTACCGGTTATTTCTTGCCCGTTAGTCTCCACTCTGGAAAAAGTGTCTAAAACAACGAGGCT
>CAJZGQ010000135.1 GCA_916048115.1 uncultured Streptococcus sp.
CACTCTTTCCCTACACGACGCTCTTCCGATCTATCCCTTTCTTATTTATTTACAAATTCATTTTAACAAAAAAGCGACATTTCTCCAATGACAGAAATGTCACTCCTATAAAGCATTTAACAATACCTTTCTAAGTCTTCGCTCCATTCCTTATCTAAACTAACAATTAACTGCTCATTACCAAACATCCTCGCCATCATTTTTGCTTCTTCATACTTTTGTTTTGCCGTATCATAATCAGTCTGAAGATAATATTTCCACTCCACCATCAAGACAATCGGTTGCTTTTGAAAATCTCGTGTTTTTTCAGAAATCCAATTAAGTTTTTCCACAGCTAACTTAAATAACTCTAAGTCATTCAATAATTCACAACTTCCCAGCCCTGCAAATAACACATCACGAACAAGAAATAAATCGTCCGTACTGCTATTTTCTACGTTATTACATACTTTTTGAAACATTGATTGAAGTTTTGTCTGCTCGCTAATAGATAACTGTCCTTTTTTTATATTTTCTAAATAACTACATAAAAAATACAATCGAATTTTCAAAAGATCTGAAAACGAAAATTCTCTTTGATTCCATAGTTCCTCAAAAGATTCATCTAAAAGCGCTATTCCATACTGTTCATTATCCGTCGCTCTCACTTCATCTATTACTTGAAGACAATCCACTATCATATTCTCATCACGTGGCAAATCATCATAAAAATTCTCAAAAATCTCATCGAAATATTCTTCCTTTTGTTCCTGCAACTCCTTGTCTCCATAGTCAGGATGATGTAAAAGAAAGTACTTTAATTCTTGGTAGCGTTTAGGCAATTCCTTATAATCTGGCATCAAGACGTAGGACGGAATTTCTAATCAATCTGCAATATATTCTAGTGTTTTTATCGTCGGGCGAAATTCTCCTTTTTCAATCCGCACCAACTGACGCACTGATAATTCAGACTCATCCCCGCAAAAAACTGGACGACTAAGTCCTTTTTCTTCTCTTAAGCCTCTTACTTTTTCACCAAAACTGTTCATTCCTTCGGTTTTCTCCTATATTTTAAAAATATAATTTTTTATATTCTATCATAGTTTGGTGAAAACGACAAAAAAGAGACAGGATAACTCCTGCCTCTAAACTGATAAACAATTATTTACGGCGTCCTGGTCTTTCTTTGTAGCCATAATATGCATCTGCCATAATTTCTTCCATGTCAGCTACCATTGGCAAGCGTGGGTTAGCAGGAGAACATTGGTCTTCATAAGCAAGCAAAGCAATTTCATGCAAGCTGTCTTTCCAAGCTTTTTCATCAATTCCTTGATCCTGGAAGTTCATCTTGATACCTACTGCAACACCAAGTTCGTAAACAGCTTTAGCGTATGCCTCAACTGCTTCTTCTGGAGTTGAGTGAGGCAAGCCAAGCATTTTCGCGATGTCTTGGAATTTCTCATCAGCTTTCCAGTAGTTGTATTTAGGCCATGTAGTAGTCTTAGCTGGACGAGTTCCGTTGTAACGGATAACGTACGGAAGCAAGATAGCATTTGTTCGTCCGTGAACAGTGTGATGAACACCACCAATCTTATGGGCCATTGAGTGGCTCATTCCAAGGAAGGCATTAGCGAAGGCCATACCAGCCATTGTAGACGCATTGTGCATTTTCTCACGAGCTTCTGGGTCAGCTGTCTTAACAGATTTTTCCAACCATTCAAAGACAAGTTTGATTGTTTGAAGCGCAATACCGTCTGTATAGTCGTTAGCAAAGTTCGAAGTGTAGGCTTCAGTCGCGTGTGTCAAGACATCCATACCTGTATCAGCAGCGATAAAGTCTGGAACTGATTCAACCAAAGCAGGGTCAACAATGGCAATAGTCGGTGTCAATGAGTAGTCAGCCAATGGGTATTTGCGGTTGTTTTTCTTATCAGAGATAACGGCAAATGGTGTTACTTCTGAACCAGTACCTGAAGTTGTTGGGATACCGATGTACTTCGCTTTCTTACCAAGTGATGGGAAGCGGAAGGCGCGTTTACGGATATCCATGAATTTTTGAACCAAGTCACGGAAGTCGATTTCTGGTTGTTCGTAGAAGAGCCACATTACTTTGGCTGCATCCATTGGTGAACCACCACCAAGAGCAATGATTGTGTCTGGTTCAAATGCTTTCATCACCTCAGCACCACGTTCTACAGTTGTGATGTCTGGATCTGGTTCAACATCTGAGAAGACTTGGATAGTTACACGGTTGCTACGTGCGTTCAATTGATCGATAACACGTTGAACGAAACCGAGTTTTTCGATAGATTTGTCTGTAACAATCAGAACGCGTTCAATATCTTCACATGTTTGAAGGTATTGGATAGAATTGCGTTCGAAGTAAATTTTTGAAGGAACTTTAAACCATTGCATATTATTTCTACGTTTCCCTACTTTCTTGATGTTTAGGAGGTTAATAGCGCTCACGTTATCCCCAACTGAATTGCGTCCGTATGAACCACATCCAAGTGTCAATGATGGGATGAAGGCATTGTAAACGTCCCCGATACCACCGAAAGTAGATGGAGAGTTCCAGATAATACGCATAGCTTTGATTTCTGTACCAAAGCGTTTAGCAAGCTCTTCGTCTTTTGTATGGATAGCTGCTGAGTGACCAAGTCCGTTAAACTCAACCATTTGACGAGCTTTTGTAAGACCATCTTCTGTGTCTTCAGCTTTTAGGACAGCAATAACTGGTGACAATTTTTCACGAGTCAATGGTTCTTTTGGTCCTACTTCCTCACATTCTGCAGCCAAGATGTTTGTTCCTTCTGGAACGCTGAATCCCGCTTGTTCTGCAATCCATGCTGCTGGTTTACCAACAATGTTTGCATTTAGTTTAGCACCAGCACAGTTTTTGCTGTTTGCTTTCACACCAAAACAGAATTCTTCAAGAAGTGCTTTTTCTTTTTTGTTTACAAAGTAAGTGTGGTAAGATTTGAATTCTTCTACA
>CAJZGQ010000136.1 GCA_916048115.1 uncultured Streptococcus sp.
AAACTAAAGTGTAATGCTATTGCTTTTAGAGATTTTCATAAACAAGAGCAAGGAACCTACTGTTAGAACAGTCAGGATAGTTGACAAGGCTGCGGCTACACCGTAATTCCCTCTGAGAACCTCTGTATAAATGGCTACAGTCATTGTTCTTGTTTTGACATTGTAGAGGAGGATAGAAGTAGAGAGCTCTGAAATCATTGTGACCCAAGATAGGATGGCTCCAGAAATAATACCAGATAGCATCATTGGAGTTGTAATCTTGGCAAAGGTATTGAGACGGCTACTTCCTAAACTTTCAGCAGCTTCTTCAATACTTGGGGCTATTTGTTGCAAACTAGCAACAGATGAGCGAATAGTATACGGTAATCTTCTGACAGATAGGGACATAATCAAGATGAAAGCAGTTCCTGTAATCATAAGAAATCCACTTCCAAATAGGCCAGTATTGAAGGAAGAAATGAAGGCAATCCCTAGAACGGTTCCTGGTACAATATAAGGAACCATACTGAGGCTGTCAATTAAGTTTGTAAACAAATTCCGTTTTCTAACGGCTAGGTAGGAGATAAATGTTGCGAATAGGACAACTAGAACTAAGGCAATCAAAGGGATACGAATAGTATTGAAAATAGCAGATCCCATACGATTGAAAGCTACCTTGTAACTGTTTAGAGAATAGCCTTTGACAAATACCATACCTGATGTTTTTAGGAAAGAAGTATAAATCAAGTAGACTTGAGGTAGAACAGAGAACAAGATAATTCCGTAGACTGTTGCATAAATGGCAGCCATTTTTCCTTTTGTAGTTTTTTTAGGCTCAATTGGATGGAGCGAATTCATGCTGAAACTGTAGCGATTTGCAATGTGTTTTTGGATAAGGAAAATTGCCAAGGCAATGATAATCGCCATAATGGCTAAAGCAGATGCGAAAGCAGAATTTCCTCCAACCTCGCTAATGAATTGGGTATAAATCAAGACGGGGAAAGTCCGATATCCTTCACCAATCAACATAGGCGTTCCAAAGTCTGAGAATGCTCTCATAAATACAAGCAGGGCAGCTGCTAGTAAGGTTGGAACTAGGAGAGGCAAAACAACCGTTACGATACGCTTAAATCCGAAGGACCCCATGCTTTCCGCGGCTTCAAGTAGAGAATTGTCAATACTCTTCATTGTCCCAGCAACGTATAGAAATACCAGTGGGAATAGTTGCAGTGTAAAGACAAGTACAATTCCTTTGAATCCATAAATATCGATAGCTGGAAGATGAAGGGCATTTGTCAGAAATTTAGTGATGACCCCATTTCGTCCCAGCAAGAGAATCCAGGAGTAGGCTCCCACGAAAGGAGCTGACATGGAAGCAATGATAATCAATATTTGTAGAAATTTCTTTCCCTTGAAGTCATACATGGAAAAGAGATAAGCTAATAGGGTTCCTACAACTAAGGAAGTGACAGTAGCGGTAATGGAAACCTTGAAACTGTTGACGAGTGTCTCAGAATAGTAGGCTTTACTAAAGAAAGTGACAAAATTAGCTAGTGAGAATTGTCCTTCATGTATGAGTGCTTGCTTGAGCACGGTAACGATAGGATAAACGAGAAAGACAAGATAGGTAAGAAAGATGAAGAAAGAGGAGGCTGTCCAAATATTTAGTTTTTTACGTTCCATGGTTGACTCCTTTTATCAGGTTTTGGGAACCATCTGCAGAAAAGACGTTTAATTTTTGAGTATTGATTCGTAGACGAATACGATCGCCTTTTTGTAGATCTTCTTCAAAAGTTGATTCTTCGCTAACTTGAATTTTTGAGGCAAAGCCTGTCTCGATGAAGTATTCAGTATTTAGTCCAAGATAGACGCTATCGCTAATAGTTCCTTCAATATCTCCAGATTCATCTTTGATAAACTCTTCAGGACGAATGCTTACATGAATAGCTTGCTCCTCAGCCTGATCAAGAGCTGGCATTCGAAGGGCATAGCCATCTGAAAAGACGATATAAGCGCCGTCGCTCCGTTTTTCTAGATTGGCAGGGATAATATTTGTGCGTCCGATAAAGGTTGCTACAAACTCATTAGCTGGTTTATGATAGAGTTCTTTTGGTCGGCCGATTTGTTGGATAACCCCATCTTTCATAACAGCAATTTGGTCTGAAATAGCCATAGCTTCTTCTTGGTCGTGGGTCACATAAACAGTTGTAATTCCCACTTCGTGTTGGATTTCTCGAATGGCTTGACGCATATCCAAGCGAAGTTTGGCATCTAGGTTACTAAGTGGCTCGTCCATGAGGAGAACACTTGGATTAACTGCTAAGGCACGTGCCAAGGCGACACGTTGTTGTTGTCCACCACTAAGTTTATCGGGCTTTCGATCCGCATATTGAGCAATTTGCATGAGTTCAAGATACTTGTTGGTCTGTTGAATCAATTCTTCTTTTGGAACCTTCTTTTGCTTGAGACCAAAAGCGACATTATCTCGGACAGTCAAATGTGGGAAAATAGCGTAGTTTTGGAAAACCATGCCAATATTGCGTTTGCTGGGTTCCATATTATTGATTTTTGTATCATCGAAGTAAAATTCTCCACCTTCGATACTGTTGAAACCTGCAATCATACGAAGAAGGGTCGTTTTCCCACACCCTGAAGGCCCAAGAAGGGTAAAGAGACTTCCTTTTGGAATTGTAATGTTCAAATTCTCAATAACAGGGACATCGTGGTAGATTTTTTTGGCGTTAATAATTTTGATCTCACTCATAGTGAACCTCTTTTACTGTTTAGATTGGATATCTGTAAAGACTTCGTTGTATTTCTTAACGATATCTGATTTATTTTTGATGACATAATCATAATCTTCAGTGAGTGTTTTGATTTTGTCAATTGGTTTCATATTTTCGCTTGTTTTGGCATTTTTACGAACAGGACGGTTAGTAGTGGTTGTACCAAGTGTATCTTGTACTTCTTGAGAGAT
>CAJZGQ010000137.1 GCA_916048115.1 uncultured Streptococcus sp.
TTATTTTTCGTCAATAACGATTCTTACTTTTTTATCTTCAGTTGGGACAGAGTAGACAATCGTTCTTATCGCAGAAATGGTGCGACCTTTTCGACCGATTACACGACCAACATCGCTAGGATCAAGGTCAAGGTGGTACTCCAAGAATTCAGGAGTATCTTCGATCTTGATGGTTAAAGCATCCGGTTGTGAAATCAAGGGTTTCACAATTGCAATAATGAGATTTTCAATCGTATCCATACATCACCCTACTTAAAAAATTATTTTGAGAATTTAGAATCGTGGAATTTCTTCATCACACCAGCTTTTGAAAGGATGTTGCGAACTGTATCTGAAGGTTGAGCTCCATCAGCCAACCATGCAAGAACGCGATCTTCTTTCAAAGTTACTTGGTTTTCTTCAACAAGTGGATTGTAAGTTCCAACTGTTTCGATGAAACGTCCATCACGTGGTGAACGTGAATCTGCTACGTTGATACGGTAGTAAGGTTTTTTCTTAGAACCCATACGAGTCAAACGAATTTTAACTGCCATTTTTATAAGTCTCTTTTCTATATTTTAATTTTCGGTGAAATAGACAAGCTATTTAGCACATGATCTATTATAACACATTTCATCAACCTGTCAAGAAAAAAACTTGACAGTATTTAAAATTTTTTATTTTATCAGTAAATCGGCGATTTCTTGATAGTTGCTAACGGTATAAGTCGGCACTACTTGGCTGGTATTTGCCTTGTGATCAGAACTATACCAGACGGTATCAATCCCCGCAGCATTTCCCCCTGCGATATCCGCCGTCAAGGAATCACCGATCATGAGGGCCTTTTCCTTGCTAAAACCTGGAATCAGTTGGCCGACCTTGTCAAAAAATGCAGGTTCTGGTTTCTGAGTATGAAGCTGCTCAGAGATAAAAACCTCTTTGAAATAAGAAGCAATTTTAGAATGAGCCAAGCGTCCTTCTTGAATGGCGGTCACTCCATTCGTTGCACCATAGAGCTGGTAACCTGCTTTTTCAAGTCGAGCCAGTAAGTCCTCCGCACCGTGGAAAGACTGCCCCTGAAGACTGATGTAATCTTGGTAGCGAAGAGCCATCTCAGCCCCATCAACCGTGATCCCAAAGTGGGCAAACCCAATCGCAAACCGACTATCCACGAGCTCTTGCTTGGTTAATTTCTTTTGTTCCAAATCCTTCCAGAGCCCTTGGTTCATGGGTTTGTAGTAATCCTTAAAGGCCTGTACATCTGGAAAATTCATGTCTTCTAACATCTGCGTCAAGGCTGTTTCTTCAGCAGATTCAAAGTCCAACAAGGTATGGTCCAAATCAAAAAGTAAAAATCTATATGCCATTACAAACGATCCTTCAATTTTTCTACAAATAAATAAGCCGCTGGGCAAGTGAGGGTATTCTTGATGGTTAGATGGTTGATCTGATAAATCTTCTTGCGATCGGTGTGAGGGAATTCCCGACAAGCTTTTGGACGAACATCATAAATGGAACAGAGATTGTCCCCACCAAGAAAGGGGCAAGGCATGGATTTAAAAACCTTGTCCCCATCTTCGTCAACTTGAAGAAATTCTGCCTCAAAAGCAGGAAGTTTCATCTTGAAATATTTGGCGATCCGCGTGATATCGGCTTCCTTAAAATCGGGCCCTAAGGTCTTGCAGCAATTGGCACAAGCCGTACAATCGATTTCTTGGAAAACTTCATCGTGGATTTCTTGCGCTATTTTATCTAAATTCTTAGGTGGCTTCTTCTTGAGATTCGCCAATACCTTGCGGTGCTCCTTTTGCTTTTGGAGAGCTAACTGATGGTATTTTTCAATATCAATTTCCTGTGTCATCCTCTATTTCCTCTTCTAAACAATAGAAGCATTATACCACAAAGACTGTGAAAAAGGGAGTGGGACAGAACTCCTACTAATTAAGAAGAGTTCGTTTTCCCACCCCCGCACAGTTGATTAGGCTATCTTTGGAGCTTAAAAAGCGAACAAAGATGCCAATCAACCACTGCGTCATACTGTTATTCTTATCAAACATCGAAGGCTGGATAGTTTAAGTCAAACTTCCTCTTCATCAATCGGTCACGGCACCTGTTCCATCTAGACTCCAAGTGTCTTCGATGTATGGGATAAAGGTTTTCAAGGTTTCTGCATCCCCTTCAAAAGAAATGGTATAAACTTTTTCACCCTTCTGGAAGATCCAAGTAATCAGGTATTGACCAGATTTCATGATGATTTGAAGCTGGTAGGCGTCCAGTCCTGCGACTTTAGTCCGCGCTCCCGTCATCTTCCCAACATCCTGGTTATCTTGCCACATAACGGCCAGTTTCTTGGCTAGAAATTCTGCATTAAACTCGATATCCGCAGGAACTTTTGCTTTTTCCCGCGTATAGCTGTTCAAGGTGACAATATTATAACCACTCCCATCCGTATACTGGACTGCTTCTGTCCCATCGATATCCGTGAACTTGATCCATTTACTTGGAATATCGATGAACCCATAATCTGCATTTCCAATCCGCTTGGTTTCTTGATTGGTAGTGCTTTTCTTTGTAGAAGCAGTATCCTTTGACGAAGAACTACTTGTTTTCTTTTCGACTTTGCTGCTACTTTCTTTTGTAGAAGAAGCTGCTGTATCTTTTTTTGTGGTGTGACTACAGGCCATTAGTGTGCAGGCAGAAAAAATCGTAAGGGATGCGACTAGTAATTTGTGTTTCATGCTCAACCTCCTTGAGAACGTTCTCTTTCCTCTAGTCTACCATGAATAAGGGTATTTTAAAATAGGAAAAGTGTTACATCTGATCGAACCTTTCAAATTCAGTTCATTTCTTTTAAACCTAAAACAAAAGGCTGGGACAAAAGTCCTAGCCTTTTAATTGTTTTTGGATTGTCGAGCAAGACGCAGTGG
>CAJZGQ010000138.1 GCA_916048115.1 uncultured Streptococcus sp.
TTTTCAAGGATTCAGCTGACCAATGAACAGTTTGTCTATGTGCTCTTGTCAGTCGTTTTTATCGTGGCCAATGCTATCTTGTGGGTGCAAAAGTTCCAAGGCTTTCCGATCACCGCAACCGAACGGCCAGAGGTTGTGTACAAGGCCAAGACACCGGCTGATCAGATTCCTCATACAGCTCGGATCATGGCCAATGGAGATCAGCTCTACCATGATTTGGTCTATATGAGCGCACAAAAAGAAGATGGGACCTATGATTTTCATGAAAATTATGAGTATGTCAAACCCTGGCTACAAAAGGCGGATCTGGCCTTGGGAGATTTTGAGGGAACCATTAACCCGAATTATTATTTGTCAGGTTATCCCCTCTTTAATGCGCCGAGCGAAGTCGTACCAGCCATCAAGGATGCTGGTTATGATGTCATGGATTTGGGACACAACCATATCTTGGATTCAGGTCTAGAAGGGGTCTATTCGACAGCCAAGGCCTTTGAAGATGCAGGCATCACACCTGTCGGTGTCTACACGCATGAAAAGAGAGGCCAGGCCCCCTTGGTGATCAAGGAAGTGAATGGCATCAAGATTGCTATTCTAGCCTACGCATACGGCTTTAATGGAATGGAAACGACCCTTACTCCAGAGGAGCAAGCAGATGTCTTGTCTGATCTGGATGAAGAGCGGATGAAGGCGGAGATCCAAAAGGCAGAGCAAGAGGCCGATATCACCATTGTCATGCCCCAGATGGGAATCGAGTACCAGTTGGAGCCGACAGAAGAGCAAAAAGAGCTCTACCACAAAATGGTTTCTTGGGGAGCTGATATTGTCTTTGGCGGGCATCCCCATGTTGTAGAGCCTGCTGAAGTGGTCAATAAAGATGGTCAAAACAAGCTCATCATCTACTCAATGGGGAATTTCCTGTCCAATCAGCGTCTGGAAACGATGGGAGATGTGGAGACTGCTCAATGGACAGAGCGAGGGGTCTTGATGGATGTGACCGTTGAAAAGGTTGGTCGCAAGACACGGATTAAGACGGCTACTGCTCATCCAACCTGGGTCAGTCGGACTCCGAAGGGCACCTATTCTCCTGAAGGCTATGACTTGTACAAGTACCAGACCTATATTTTGGAAGATTTTATCCAGGGTGGCAAATACCGCGACAAGCTGGATGAGGAGACCAAGGAGAGAGTGGACACGGCTTACCGAGAAATGAAGGAACATGTTCACTTGGACTGGCCTCAGAGTGGAAAGGAATAGAGCATGGAAGGAAATGTGAACTGGATCCCGCTTGGGATCCTAGGACTGATCGTGGTGATTTGGGCAACCAAATTTCTTACGGCTATCCGCCTCAAGCAAAAGCTGAAGAAGGCTTGGGATGGAGCGCCTTTCTTTCGCAAGAAAGACACAGAAGAAAGTTTGATAGATAGTCTGGCTTATCCAGCTAAGGGACAGACGATCGACAGCCAAGTGGATGATCAGACCTGGCATGATTTGGCTTTAGATGCGGTCTTTGATCAGCTCAACTATACCCAATCGAGCCTTGGAGCGGAGGCTCTCTATCAAAAAATGCGCCTGCTGGAATTCCAGCCTCAGGACCAGCTTCATGACTTAGAAGCCTTCTTTGAAGAGTATCCTGATTTGCGCCTCAAGGTCCAGGTCATTTTCAACCAACTGGGCAAGAAGAACCACAACATGGCGCGAAGTATTGTCGCAAATCCCGGCAAGCATTATGCAGGTTTGCCCCTCTATCTAGCCTTGGCCTGTCTTCCTATTGTCTGTCTCTTTGCCATCCCCTTTGAGCCAGTCGGGGCCATTACCCTCTTGGTGATCAGTGTGATCTTTAATATCGTCTTTTCGAGTTTGCGCAATTTGTCCAATAAAATCCGTCTGGACAATGTTAGCTATTTGGTCCGCATCTTTGCTTCGGCAGAACGCTTGAGCCATCTAGCCTTGCCACAACAAGAAGAACTTAAGCAGGCAGTCAAACCCTTTAAGAAAACGCGGATCCTTGCCAGTGTCTTGCAGAGTCCAACGGGGACTTCTGAGATGGAAATTATTCTCCTCTACCTCAACGACCTCTTTTTACTCCCGCAGATCGCTAAGGTTTATATTTACAATCAGGTGAAAGCTCATCAAAAAGAGGCCCAGAAGCTTCTGGATCTGCTAGGGGAGATGGAAGTTGCTATTAGCCTCTTGCGCCACAAGCGGGATCTAGAAGTGGTCTGCCAGCCAGTCTTTACGGAAACGGGTGGCATTGAGGGAGAGACGCTCTATCATCCCTTGCTGTCCAATCCGATTGCAAATGATGTGCATTTTCAAAAAAATATGGTCATCAGTGGGGACAATGCTTCTGGGAAATCGACCTATTTGAAAACTGTCGCCATCAATGCCATTCTGGCTCAAGGCTTAGGTTTTGCCTATGGAGAAACATTGGCCCTTCCTTACGGTCATGTTCTAACGGCTATGGATGTGAGCGATGATATTGAAGTTGGAGATAGTTACTTCATCACTGAGAGCAAAGCTATTTTGCGTATGATTCAGCATCTGAAAAAGCCTGGCTTTCACTACTTCTTTATTGACGAGCTCTTTAAGGGGACCAATACCATCGAGCGGATCGGATCAGGCCTTGGGATTGTCCGCTGGTTAGCTGCCCAAAACTGCCTCTACATGATCTCCAGTCATGATATTGAGCTGGTCGCAGCCTCTGGTGAGGTCAATGATAATTACCATTTTGACAGTCGCTATGTGGATGGCAAGATCGTCTTTGACTACCAGATCAAGCCAGGGTCAGCGGTGACCAAAAATGCAGTCAATACTCTAGAAAGCTTGCATTATCCAGAGGAGATTACGCAAACAGCCAAGGACTTGATTGACCAGTATGAAGAGACGGG
>CAJZGQ010000139.1 GCA_916048115.1 uncultured Streptococcus sp.
GCTCTACTTCTTCCAGACTCACTTTACCATACTGAATCATGCCCGCTACTTCTTTTCGGAGCTGGATCAAGTCCTTCATAAAGTTCAGCATGTCATTGTCCGCTGACACGCGCTCCCATGGCATGACACGGCGGCAATCAGGGTCTGGACCACCGATGAGGGCTAGCTCCGTTCCATAATAAATACATGGCGTACCCCGTTGTAGATGGAGGAAGGCGAGAGCAGACTTGACAGACTGTAGATCGCCTTTGGCCGTCGTCAAAATGCGCTCTGTATCATGGGAGTCCAACAGGTTAAACATGACCTCAGAAATCTGCTGTCTGTAGTACATGGACTGGCTATTGATCTCCCAAATGAAGCGTTGCGTCTCCTTATGCCCCCGCAGGAAATAATCCTTGATACTTTCAGAGAGGGGATAGTTCATCACCGCATGGAACTCATCGCCCTTGAGCCAAGGTTGGGACGAATGCCAGATTTCCCCAAGGATATAGATATCCGGCTTCTTGGCCAAGACCGCCTTACGGAAATCCCGCCAGAATTGATGGTCAATTTCATTGGCCACATCCAGTCGCCAAGCATCAATATCAAACTCTTCAATCCAGTAAGTCGCCACCTTCAAGAGATAGGCCTTCACCTCAGGATTAGCCGTATTGAGCTTAGGCATATAGCCTGCAAAGGCAAAAGTATGGTAAGACAAGTCGCGACTATTCCACAGATTTTCTGAGGAGACAGGAAACTCCTTAATATGGAACCAGTCCTTGTAAATCGAATCCTCCCCGTATTTGACCACATCCTGCCATTGGGGTGAATCATAGCCAATATGGTTAAAGACGGCATCCAGCATAATCTTCATCCCACGCGCATGGGCCTCTTTCACTAGCTGGCGGAAGGTCTCCTTATCTCCAAAATGTCGATCAATTTCAAAATAATCAATGGTATCGTATTTGTGGTTGCTTGGAGATTCAAAAATCGGGCAAAGATAGAGCCCTGTAATTCCTAACTCCTGCAAGTAGTCCAGATGATCGATGATCCCTTGCAAATCACCACCAAAGAAATCCAATACTTGAGGAGCAATAGAGGCATCCCAAGGACGAACACCTTTTGGCGAAATGGCTGGATTCCCATTGGCAAAGCGCTCAGGAAAAATCTGATACCAAACCGTCTGAGCCACCCAATCTGGAACAGCACACCCATCAATCTCATGGATAAAGGGAAGTTTAAAACCGTTCATGACGAAGTCCAGGTTCTCCTTGTTGTAGGATGCCACACCCCGATCTCCGTACAAGACCTTCTCTCCCGCTGTGTCCTCTAATTCAAAGAGGTACTGGATCCGGGCATGGCGGACAGATACCGACACTTGCCAATAATCAAAGAGGTCGTCGGTCGTCACCTTGTCCATTTCCTTAGTTGCCTCATAAAGATCCTCTATAAAAATAAAGGGATCCCCATAGTGCAAGACAATCCGTTTGATATCCTCTTTCTTAGTCCGGATGCGAATGTGAAGCTGGCCGTCCTTATAAAGATAGGCGTACTCCGATTCAGGCCGGTGATAAATCGCTGTTAATTCCATCTGTCTTGTCTCCTACTATACTCTCTTTTCATCATTTACCGTTTTATGCAAACGATTCCATAAACTATTTCTAGTATACTACTTTATAAAAACGTTTGCAATATGTTGAGAGAGATAATTTTAGACTACTAACTTTATAAGATTGTATTGCACACAAAAAGCCCAGTATTTGGGCTTAAAGATTTTTGTTGAAGCAATGACTTTACCTTATAAGCATCACTTTATACTGTTTCCTACTAAAATATACTACAGATCTATATTTCTGCTAATAGTTTATTGAACAGTTGTTCGAGCTTACTAGTATCTCCATAAACTGTTCCATCCATATATAAGTGATAGATATCATCATCTAAACCAATTGAAATTTCACATTCATAGCCTTTCATCAAAGCTAAAGAACGGATAACTTCTCGTTGAGTACGACCATTTCCTTCTCGAAATGGGTGAAAATAATTTAGATTATCTAATATCTCAGCTAAACTTTTACAAATCTCAATTTTATTTTTTGCGTTAAGTAAATAGTTTGAAAGCAAGGTATTTAAAAATTTTTCTGCCATATCAAAAGACTGAACTGGCATAAAAGCATTTCCACTTTTAGAGATATTTACTTGACGGTATTGACCTGCCCAAGTATACATTCCTTCAAAAAGAAACTTATGAATCTTTAAAATATCTGAAACAGTATTTACTTCAATTGGATTAATAAACAGTTTTAAACTTTGACTTGCTACTAAACGATATTCTAATTCTCGTGCTTTATTATCATTTTTCTCATTAAATTAATTTATGAGAACAGATGAATGGGGATAGGTGTATAAATTATCAGGGTCTATATAATCATACCCATCATATATTTTTCTGACCATTATCCAACTCCTAATGCAACTGCCTCTTCTCTCAGTCTCTCCACATCTTCTACCGTGGGATGCCATCCTTCAATCATATTGGTGCTCAGAGCAAACCAGACGCTCTTAAAAACCTTTTTGTTGTCAAAAATCACACCCATAATCATCATTTTTTCTATATCTACATCTAAGGTCATATTCTACCTCCGTCCTATTATTATAGCATATTTTCAATCATTTTAGTTCTCCTATTTAGTACTTACCCAACACAAAAAGCCCAGCGATTGGGCTTTCTCATTATCAAAATAACTGATATTCATTCCTTACTTGTATGTCGCTTTCCAAGACTTAGCGCTTGCTCTTCTGACATTTGAACAACCTTAGAAAAATTAGTATTGCGAGGCATACTGTCCAAAGAATACCAATAAACTTCCGCACTCCCATTTCTGGCTACATAAAC
>CAJZGQ010000140.1 GCA_916048115.1 uncultured Streptococcus sp.
GTCGGTTCAAGATTTGGAAGTTCCGTACCATGGTGACGGATGCGGATAAAAAAGGAAGTCTGGTGACTTCTGCTAACGATAGCCGCATTACCAAGGTTGGCAATTTCATCCGACGTGTCCGTTTGGACGAACTGCCTCAGTTGGTCAATGTCCTGAAAGGTGAGATGTCCTTTGTCGGTACACGACCTGAAGTGCCACGTTATACAGAGCAGTATAGCCCTGAAATGATGGCAACCTTGCTCTTGCAAGCAGGGATTACCTCTCCAGCCAGCATCAACTACAAGGATGAGGACACCATCATCAGTCAAATGACGGAGAAAGGTCTGTCAGTTGATCAGGCTTATGTGGAGCATGTTCTTCCTGAAAAGATGCGCTATAACCTCGCCTATCTCCGAGAGTTTAGTTTCCTTGGGGACATCAAAATCATGTTTCAAACCGTGTTTGAGGTACTAAAATAAAGTAGTCATAAGAAAATGAGTACAGATAAAAGGAGCAAATCAATGCCAAATTACAATATTCCATTTTCACCGCCTGATATCACGGAAGCAGAAATTGCTGAAGTAGCGGATACCCTGCGTTCTGGTTGGATCACAACAGGTCCTAAAACAAAAGAACTGGAGCGCCGCTTGTCTCTTTACATACAGACACCTAAGACTGTTTGTCTCAACTCTGCGACAGCTGCTCTGGAGTTGATTTTACGCGTTTTGGAAGTGGGACCTGGTGATGAAGTCATCGTTCCAGCCATGACCTATACGGCTTCATGTAGTGTCATTACGCACGTGGGAGCAACCCCTGTCATGGTGGATATCCAAGCAGATACGTTTGAGATGGACTATGACTTGCTTGAGCAAGCCATTACTGAAAAGACTAAGGTGATTATTCCGGTTGAGCTTGCGGGGATTGTTTGCGACTATGACCGTTTGTTCCAAGTAGTGGAGAAGAAACGTGACCTCTTTACTGCGTCAAGCAAGTGGCAAAAGGCCTTTAACCGTATTGTCATTGTCTCTGATAGTGCCCACGCTTTGGGATCTACTTATAAAGGACAACCTTCTGGTTCTATCGCTGACTTTACTTCCTTCTCATTCCATGCCGTTAAGAACTTTACAACGGCAGAAGGTGGAAGTGCGACTTGGAAAGCCAATCCAGTGATTGATGACGAAGAGATGTACAAGGAATTCCAAATCCTTTCCCTTCACGGGCAAACTAAGGATGCTCTTGCCAAGATGCAACTGGGGTCATGGGAATACGATATCGTTACACCAGCCTATAAGTGCAACATGACCGATATCATGGCTTCACTTGGTTTGGTACAATTGGACCGCTATCCAAGTTTGTTGCAACGCCGTAAGGACATTGTGGACCGCTATGATAGTGGTTTTGCAGGTTCTCGCATCCATCCTTTGGCACACAAGACTGAAACTGTCGAATCTTCACGCCACCTATACATCACCCGTGTAGAAGGAGCAAGCCTAGAAGAACGCAACCTCATCATCCAAGAATTAGCTAAAGCAGGAATTGCAAGTAACGTACACTACAAACCGCTTCCGCTCTTGACAGCCTATAAGAATCTTGGCTTTGATATGGCGAATTATCCAAGAGCCTATGCCTTCTTTGAAAATGAAATTACGCTCCCTCTTCACACTAAATTAAGCGATGAAGAAGTGGACTATATCATTGAGACTTTCAAAACAGTTTCTGAAAAAGTGCTAACTTTATCAAAAAAATGACAAACTACAGTCAAGCGAAAGTGATCCTGTCCCTAAAAAGTCTAATTGAGTGTAAAAACTGTTGTTTTCAATTGATAATAGTTTACACCTGTAGTTGAGGCCTCTTTCTCCTCAGAGAGAGAATTTTTATAGGATTTTCCTTTCTTGTGGGAGTCCCGTGGTTTGAAATAAGATGTGAGCAATTTGGTGTAGCATTTAGAATCCTTACTAGACATCATTTAGAAAATCTAGTGTCTTGTTCTAGTTTTCAATTCACCCTATTTTTTGAAAGACGTGAGTTTCCATGAGTGAGATTGTGGAAACTCGCGTCTTTTTTTTGTTTTCAGAATATTGTTCAAAGTTTTGTGCCTGTCTTTCATGTTCTAGTCATTCTTTTGCATGATAGAATTTATAGTATGTTGATATTACAATAATACAGATATTCTATATGTTTAGTGATGCTTGCTATACATCATTAGATCTCCTGCGAGACAATCTATAAAACACTTGTCTACGATTACCTATATGCCCTATTCCAGTATTTTAGAAGCACTGCATCTATTTTTATCGAGGTTAAATCTAGCTTTTATAGAAGGTCTATTTAAGAAATATATTGTAGTGTTTTAGTTTCAATCCGCCATATGAGCGATATTCAGGTAAATATCCCTGGCGAATGCTTGTATGACAAGGTATTTGTTCTTTCATTTATAATTTACAACATATCAATAAATTTAAATATAGTAAATGGGATATTTTATATTCAAGCTAAGAAAGATAGCATCACTTTTGAATGGAAGGCTAAAGAGCAAACTAGGAAGTTGGCCATAGATAGCTCAAAACCCTGCTTTGAGGTTGTAGATATAGTAAAAGGAAATAAGAATAGGACAAATCGATCGGGATAGTCAAATCGATTTCTAACAATGTTTTATAAGTAGAGGTGTACTATTCTAGTTTCAATCTACTATAGAACTGACCAAGTCAGTAACCTAGACTTAGGGCAAGGCGGCACTGACCTAGTTTGAAGAGATTTCCGAAGAGTATAAATTTTAATATTTTCTTGTGTTATTCCTTGACAATTCAATTTGGAAAATATATGATAAAGATAATGACAGCGGTGTCATTCTATCTATTTTAAGAAAAGTAATAATCAATTGTTAAAAAATAGTAA
>CAJZGQ010000141.1 GCA_916048115.1 uncultured Streptococcus sp.
TAGTTCCTGCAAAGGACGGCTATCTCTTTGTCGAAAAGCTGACCTTTGAAGAGCCTTACCAAGCCATCAAATTTGCGACCAAGGAAGATGTCTACAAATACTTGGAGACCAAATACCAAGATTACACAGGTGAAGGTCTAGCTAAGCCCTTTATCATGGACAATGAAAAATGGATTGAGATGAAGTAGAGAATGAAGGACATTGTGATAGCATTTAGAAAGATAATAGAGTATGCTCCGATTCTTTATGCGCTAGTTTTCTTGCTCTTTTTCAGTCTTCTCCTTTTCCTGAGAAGAAGGGCAATCGTGAGATCTAGTGGCGGTCCCTTCTTTGCCCCTTTTCATATTAGCCATGGCATCTTCTATATTCATGTGTCTCTGTGTTTCAGCCGTCGCAGGATCCCACTGAAAGAAATCAAGCAAATCACGTACGCAATTTTTCGTGGTCGCGCTGGTGGTGGGAGTCGCTATGCTTTCTATATTGAACTCAGAAATGGAAAGACCGTTCCCTTCTTTTTTGGAAAAAGTAAACAGAATGAACTGTTGGTTGAAAAACTCAAGCGAAATACTGGTAAGTATGGGTTTAAAGTACATTTTCAACGCTAGAATACAATCACCTGAAGGAAACAAAACTAGGATTTGATTCTCTGTAAAAACGAAAGTGAGCAATTCTATGAACGAATCTATGAAAGAATATATCCACTTAAAAAAGCAGTTCCAAGCGCAAGATAAGGATTCATCCAGCGTGCTGGCTTTCTATGAATTTGCGGATCGGTTGACCTTACTGGAAACTCCAGAAGCTAAGCAGGTCTTGGTGGATGTGTATCAGGAGTTGGGCTTGTATGCCAGTGCCTTTGCTCTCTTCTCAGAGCTAGTAGACAAGTCTGATCGCAAGCAAGTTAAGAAACTTTTCACCTTAGAAAAGATGAGTCTCAGTCATGGAGATCGCTTTGCTCTTTCTCGTCCCTTGACCGAAAAAGAAAAAGAGGCTCATAAGGAGAAAGTCAGTGAATTGCCAACCTTCCGCTATCATCTGGATCCACTAGCGACGGGTGCCTTTAAGGAAGGGGAGCCTAAGACCTGCCCTTCGTGTGAGGAAGACCACACCATCTATTATGATCTGAGACCTTATTGTGTCGAAGAGCTAAGACATCTCTGTCCAACTTGTATTTCTACTGGTCGTGCTGCCCAAAAGTTTGAAGCAGAGTTTATTCAAGATGCAGATTGGCAAGGGGTCATGGATAAGGAAAAAGACCAGATCCTCTTCTGTCAAACTCCTGGCTATATTAGCTGGCAGGGCGAATATTGGCTCTCTTGTTGCCAAGACTACTGTGCCTATCTGGGGACAGTTGGCACTCGTGAACTGGAAGAGATGGGTATTGCTGAGCAAGTCTTAGCAGAATACGAGTCACGTAATGAATTTCAGGATGTGGCTGAATACTTAGTCAAGGATGGTTCTATGTGTGGCTATCTCTTTCGTTGTCTCCATTGTGAACAATACCATCTTTGGGTTGATGCGGATTAGGGGGATGCTCCAAATCTAATAGAGTCATGAACTAGATGAAAGAATAGAAAAGGAATCACGAATGAGTAGAAAGCAAGCCCTATCTATGTATTTGTTAGGAACCTTTGGTCAAGTATTAGGAGTCAGCCTTCTGGTTTGGTTTTTAAGAGCAGGAGGAGTCAAGGTTGATTTTACATCACCAATGGGGAGCATCGCTGTTATTGTAGGTGGGTTGTCATCAGCTTTGTGGGGCAGTCTTGCAAGCATTTGTTACCATCAATCTAGTTTTAAACAAGTTCTCAAAGATTTTTTTCTAGTCAAAGACAGTTTAGCAAATTATTGTTTGGTGCTTGTTTTCTTGCTGCTCGACTTTTTCCCCTTTAGCTTTGGTGGTAAGATCACCACTCAGTCGTTGGTCTTGCCAGTGGTGCTCTTTTTCAAGGCTCTTCTTTTTGGTGGGATTGAAGAAATTGGCTGGCGTTATTTCTTTCAACCAACTTTGGAAGAAAGAATACCTTATCTTTCAGCTACTGTGATCACCTTTTTAGCTTGGTCTAGCTGGCATCTTTTTTACTTTTACATTGATGGTTCTTTAGCTGTCATTCAGTTGTTTCCGTTTCTAGTAGGTCTGCTAACTAACTGCTTTATCTTATCGGCCTTGTATCATAAAACGCAAAATTTATGGATCTGTGTCATGACTCATGCCTGTATTAATTCCTTGTCTCAGATTCTAGTGAATGAAGAGGGATGGCTATCTCTAGTCAGTAAAATTCTTATTATTAGTTTAGCAATCATGATTGCAAGAAAGAAGTATATAACTCTAAAGGAGGAAAAATGAGCAAATTTATTTCAAAACAATCAGTCGCTTTCTGGTATGCACTGACTGTGCCCTCCTTGCTACATTTCTAGTAGGTCAGGTTATCCTTTGGAATTTCCCAGATGGAAGTAGTTTGGGAGGCTCTTTGCTTTTTATCCTGATGAACTTGATTCCCATGATAACGGCTCTTTGCTTTTCCATCGTCTTAGGTGAAACTAAATCCCTGGGAGAATTTTTCAAAAAGGTCTTTCTTCAAAAAGAAAGTTCCCTGGCCTGGATCCTAGCTTTCTTCATCCCCATCATTTATTATGGGATTTCCATCCTGCTCATGAATGTTCGCTTTTCTGGGAACTCCCTCTTGGCCTTCTTCCTCTATTTCCCCTGGACATTTTTATATGGAGGTCTGGAAGAAGTCGGTTGGCGTTGGTTTTTACAAGAGCATCTTTCCTTTAGCAAGCACTTTATAACTAAAATGATGGTCCTTTCCCTTGTCTGGTTCCTCTGGCATATTCCTATCTATCAACTCCCTTGGATTACAGCAGG
>CAJZGQ010000142.1 GCA_916048115.1 uncultured Streptococcus sp.
TCTGGCAAATTCGCGCTGGTATCTGGTCTAGTTTGGTGAGTCCCTTGACCTTCCTTGTGGTCAATATGACCTTAGTCTGTGTTATTTGGCAGGGACAGTTGACTATCTCTGCTGGTCTTCTGACTCAAGGGATGTTGGTCGCTTTGGTCAATTATTTATTGCAAATTTTAACAGAATTGATCAAGCTGGCTATGCTGGTCACGTCTTTAAATGTCAGCTATATTTCAGCCAAGCGGGTACAAGAGATCTTTGATTTGAAGGAAGAAGACCTCCTAGAAGCTTTGCCGGAAGAAACTGCAAGAGAGCAAGAAGCGATTAGCGCAGAGAAAGTTTCTTTCACTTATCCAACGGCTTCAAGCCCAGCTCTAGAAAATATTTCCTTTGATCTGGATCATGGACAGATGTTGGGGATTATTGGTGGTACTGGTTCTGGGAAATCGACTCTGGTTCAGCTGTTAAGTCATTTATATGCCGTTAGTCAAGGCCAATTAGCCCTCTATCATCAAGGACATTCTCCTAAAACTCTTAAGGAGTGGCGGGAGTGGGTAGCTGTAGTCCCACAGAAGGCAGAGCTCTTTAGAGGAACCATTCGCTCCAATCTCTTACTAGGAATGGATGAAAGTGTGACGGAGGATGATTTGTGGTGGGCACTAGAAACAGCTCAGGCGGCTGATTTTGTGCGTGAAAAAGAAGGACAGCTGGATGAGCCGGTAGAAGCCTTTGGTCGAAATTTTTCAGGTGGCCAACGCCAGCGGTTGACCATTGCGCGTGCTCTTTTGAAAAAGGCCCCTTTCTTGATTTTGGATGATTCGACTTCTGCCTTGGATTATTTGACGGAAGCTCGTCTCTTAAAATCGATTAAAGAAGAATTGAGTGACACAAGTTTTATCTTAGTATCTCAACGAACCAATAGTCTCAAGTCTGCCGATCAGATTTTGGTCTTGAACAAGGGGCATCAAGTAGGACTGGGAAATCATGATTTCCTCTTGTCCACGAATGAGATTTATCAAGAAATTCATGAATCACAACACGGGAGGGAGGAAGCATGAGTCAAAAACGTTCTAGTTATTTAAAACGTCTGTTTAGAGATTTTGCTCACCATCCCGGGCTCCTGATTCTAGCCAGTATCGGAACCATTGCTCAAGTAGCCTTAACGGTTTGGTTACCGATCTTGATTGGACATGCGGTTGACTTGGTCATTAATCCTCAAGGGATGAAAGTCTTATGGCCCGTTTTGATCCAGATGCTTCTAATCATTGTGGCCAATACCTTGATCCAATGGATCAATCCTCTTGTCTACAATCAATTGGTCTATCGTTTTAGCCAAAGCCTAAGAGCAGAAGTGATGGAAAAAGTACACCGATTGCCCTTGTCTTATCTAGATAAACAAGGGAGCGGGGACTTCGTCAGTCGCCTCACGACCGATGTAGAGCAACTCAATAGTGGTCTTCTGATGGTCTTTAACCAGTTCTTTGTTGGCCTCTTAACCATTCTTGTCACCATCGTGACCATGGCAGAATTGGATTTCTTTATGATGGTAGCAGTTCTGGTCTTGACTCCATTATCTCTCTTGATTGCTCGTTTCATTGCCAAGCGTTCTTATACGCTTTTCCAAAAACAGACCAAGGCGCGTGGTCTTCAAACCCAGTTGATCGAAGAGTCTTTGACCCAGGAAAGTTTGATCCAGTCCTTTAATGCTCAGGATCAATTCCGTACGGCTTTTAAAGGGACTAATGAAAGCTATGCCAATTATTCCCAATCCGCCGTCTTTTATTCCTCAACTGTCAACCCTGCCACTCGCTTTGTGAATGCCTTGATTTATGCAGTAGTGGCTGGATTTGGTGCTGTACGCATTATTTCGGGATCTCACTTTACTGTCGGTCAATTGGTGACCTTCCTCAATTATGTCAACCAATACACCAAGCCGTTTAATGATATCTCCTCTGTCTTGTCAGAACTCCAAAGTGCCCTTGCCTGCGCAGAGCGCTTGTATAGCGTCTTGGATCAAGCTGAGGTCGAAGAGACGGGGCAACGGGTTCTGGAAAGTCAGGATGTCAAAGGTGCGATTGGTTTTGAACACGTCACATTTGGCTATGATTTGGGGCGGACTTTGATCAAAGATCTAACCATTCAGGTTCCAGCCGCCAGTAAGGTTGCCATTGTTGGACCTACAGGAGCTGGAAAGTCGACCTTGATTAATCTGCTCATGCGTTTCTACCCTGTTAATTCTGGAGAGATCACGGTTGATGGGGTGCCAATTACGGACTACACCCGTGCTTCTTACCGCCAACAGTTTGGTATGGTTTTGCAAGAAACCTGGCTCAAGGTCGGGACGATTCATGAAAATATTGCCTTTTCTCGTCCAGATGCAACTAGAGAAGAAGTCATAGAAGCAGCCAAAGCAGCCAATGCAGATTTCTTCATTCGGCAGTTGCCACAAGGGTACGATACTTATCTTTCAGATGCTGGAGAGTCTTTGTCTCAAGGACAACGCCAACTCTTAACGATTGCGCGAGTTTTCCTTTCAGTTCCTAAGATATTGATCTTGGATGAGGCGACATCCTCCATCGATACTCGGACGGAGGCCTTGATTCAAGATGCCTTTAATCAGCTCATGAAGGGACGGACCAGCTTCATCATCGCTCACCGCTTATCGACCATTCAGAATGCCGATATGATCCTTGTTATGGTGGATGGTGATATAGTTGAGCATGGCACTCATGAAGAGCTAATGCAAGCGCAAGGTGTGTACTATAAGATGCAGACAGCTCAGCAACAGGTTAGTTAGAATGAAAAGAGAGTGGGACAGAAATCGGTAATTCGTTAGAATTCGATTTCGTCGTCCC
>CAJZGQ010000143.1 GCA_916048115.1 uncultured Streptococcus sp.
AATCCAGAGCTCCTTCAAAGTGAAACTCACCCTCACGAGGCTCGTGTAAATTCCAGGCCACATAAGTCTCTACTGTATTAAAACCAAGAGCCTTCAAGTTATAGAGCGAATGATACCAATCTTCTGGAGGAACCCTAAAATAATGAATGGCGCCAGATAAAATCTTAAATGATTTTCCATCGAGATAAAAATCATCTCGTATCTCAAATCGTGTCATATTATTACCTTCTGACAACTAAAGTTTACGCTTTCATTTGTTGATATAGTAAATATATCTCAATATCTTGCATTTGTCAATAGGTTTTCACAATTTTTTTCATTTTTCACTAAATTTTACACAAAAAACTTATAAAAATCTTGTAATTTATAGTCATAACAACATTTTAGTACCATGTATAAAAATGTAGATTTTTCTATTTATTCCTATGTAAATTAACCTTATAGCCTATTATTCTAATTTTTTTATTCAAAAGGCTACTATTCTTTCCAGTTTTATGGTAAAATCTTTAACGGAGAAGGAAAATCGAGGTGAAAATATGGCAATTCCAAAGTATCAATATATTAAAGATGAGTTAAAGAACAAAATCATTTCTGGTCAATTTGCCAGTGGCGATAAATTCTACACTGAAGCTGAATTGATTGCAATGTATGATGTTAGTTCTATCACAGTTGTTCGCGCTTTAAACGACCTTGCCAAGGATGGCTATATTGTCCGTCAACAAGGAAAGGGTACATTCGTTTCACGCGCACGCAAACACAAACTCGTAGAGTTTTCAGATGTAGAAGTTTTTGAAACTAAAGATGATAAAGTTACCGTCCTTTCTATTGAGCGTGGAAATAAACTAAGCTACTTAGAAAAACTTGGACTACGCGGAGATCAGTTCTACTACAAGATTGAACGCGTTCGCGAAACAGGTGGTGTTGTCTACATCTACCATACATCTTACATTCCAGAACAATACATCAACGCAAATTATCCAAATCTTGAATATTATAGCTCTATCTATAACCGTTTCAAATTGGATTACCACATTCACATGAATGATGAACATTTTGAAGAAATCAATGAAATAGCATTTCCAACTCCAGAACATGCGGCTTCGGTCCTCGGAGTCGATGAACAATTCCCAACCGTTTTACAAACCAAGACTACTAAACTAGAGTCTACTGGTCAAGTTCTCGCATACAGCGAAACATATAAACGAGCGGATTACTACAAAATCAAATTCATTTCATGTGACCGTGATCACTAAGAAGAAAGCCTAAGCCTTGCTTGGGCTTTTTCTATGTTTATTATATGACATTAAAAATGTATTTTCTATATGTCAATTAAGATAGACTAAATTTGTTTAAATTTTACTAAAATATAGGTAATTTTTATCAAAAGTACTTGAATACAAAATAAAAATCGAAGTTCTTCTACTCCTATAAATAGAGTAATAGAACTTCGATTTTTTCTAATTATCCTAATCCAAGACGTTCAAAGATATCATCCACTCGTTTAGTGTAATAAAGAGGGTTAAAGATTTCGTCGATTTCTTCTTGTGTGAGGCGTGATGTTACTTCTGGATCTGCCTCAAGAAGCGGTTTAAAATCTACTTGGTTATCCCAAGAGTAGGCTGTTTTTGGTTGCACCAAATCATAAGCTTGCTCACGGGTCATCCCTTTTTCAATCAAGGTCAACATAGCACGTTGGCTAAAGATAAGACCAAACGTAGAATGCATGTTGCGGAGCATGTTTTCTGGGAAGACGGTCAAGTTCTTGACGATATTTCCAAAACGATTGAGCATGTAGTCAATCAAAATGGTCGTATCTGGTGTGATGATACGCTCAGCTGATGAGTGAGAGATGTCACGTTCGTGCCAGAGAGCCACGTTCTCATAGGCTGTCACCATGTGACCACGAATAACACGCGCCAGACCTGTCATGTTTTCAGAACCGATAGGATTGCGTTTGTGAGGCATTGCTGAAGACCCTTTTTGCCCTTTGGCAAAGAATTCTTCTACTTCGCGTTGTTCTGATTTTTGCAAACCACGAATCTCCGTTGCCATACGCTCGATTGAAGTCGCGATGCTGGCAAGAACTGCAAAGTACTCAGCATGAAGATCACGAGGAAGGACCTGTGTTGAGATTTCTTGAGCACGGATACCCAATTTGTCGCAGACGTATTGCTCTACGAATGGTGGGATGTTGGCAAAGTTCCCAACCGCACCAGAAATCTTACCAGCTTCCACACCAGCAGCCGCATGCTCGAAACGCTCAATATTGCGCTTCATTTCACTGTACCAAGTCGCCAATTTAAGACCAAAAGTTGTTGGCTCAGCGTGCACACCGTGGGTACGCCCCATCATGATAGTGAACTTGTGTTCTTTCGCTTTGTCAGCGATGATGTTGGTGAAGTTTTCAAGATCCTTGCGGATGATGTCGTTGGCTTGTTTGTAAAGGTAACCATAGGCCGTATCCACCACGTCGGTAGAAGTCAATCCATAGTGAACCCACTTGCGCTCTTCACCAAGAGTCTCAGAAACCGCACGCGTGAAAGCCACCACATCGTGGCGCGTCTCCTGCTCAATTTCCAAAATACGGTCGATGTCAAAGTCCGCCTTCTTGCGAATCAAAGCCACATCTTCCTTAGGGATTTCCCCCAACTCAGCCCATGCCTCGTCAGCCAAGATTTCCACCTCAAGCCAAGCACGGTATTTATTTTCTTCACTCCAAATATTCGCCATCTCAGGGCGAGAGTAACGGTCGATCATGTTGTTAATTTTTCCTTTCTTCTAAAGCTGTTGGGAATAAGCTATTTAGGTAAACCAAGATTTCTACTCAAACTCCTCTTTT
>CAJZGQ010000144.1 GCA_916048115.1 uncultured Streptococcus sp.
TATGCCTCATTTTTTAAAATTAGTGATAAAGGTTGAAAATCTTTTCTTTTATGTGTGAAATCGGTAGGAAAAAATTTACTTTTACTAACTTTTAGTATAAAATATAAAGTGATAATCTATGGTAAAATGGAGGCACTGTTTATGGTTGAAAAAGAGCTAATTGCAGAGATTAAAAACAGTGTAAACATTGTTGAAGTTATTGGAGAAGTTGTTTCTTTGACCAAGGCTGGCCGTAATTTTTTAGGGCTCTGTCCTTTTCATGGTGAAAAGACTCCTTCTTTCAATGTCGTTGAAGACAAGCAGTTTTACCATTGTTTCGGATGTGGTCGCTCGGGAGATGTCTTTAAGTTTATTGAGGAATACCGTGGAGTCGCTTTTATGGATGCGGTTCAGATCGTAGCAGAAAAAGCGGGTATTGCGCTTCAGTACCAAGCAAGGCCGGCTCAACCAATGTCTATCAATCCCAACCAAGAACTTTATGAGATTCATCAGGAAGCCAGTAAGTTCTACCAGGCGATTCTGATGACGACAAAGATGGGAGAAGAAGCGCGAAATTATCTGCATGAACGTGGTCTGACGGATGAGGTCATCCGACATTTTCAATTGGGCTTAGCCCCAGCAGAAGGGAATTATCTCTATCGAAATCTCTCTGAGAAGTTCTCTGAGAAAGTGATTACCGATTCGGGGTTATTCACAATCTCAGATACTGGAACAGTTTTTGATGCCTTTCAGGATCGGATTATGTTCCCTTTGACGGATGATAGTGGACGTGTCATTGCTTTTTCTGGTAGGCTGTGGAAACTAACGGATGATGGCAGTCATCAAGCCAAGTACAAGAATAGTCGAAGTACCCGTCTATTTAATAAGAGTTATGAACTTTATCATTTGGATCAAGCTAAGACGAGCGCCAAAAAGCAACATGAAATGTATATCATGGAAGGCTTTATGGATGTCATTGCGGCTTATCGAGCTGGGATTGAAAATGCAGTCGCCTCTATGGGGACAGCCTTGACACCAGAGCACGTCAAGCACCTGTCTCATTTTACCAAAAAGGTCATTCTGACCTATGATGGGGATAAGGCGGGACTTGAAGCAACCGCTAAGGCTTTGGATGTCTTGCAGGATCTGGAGTTGGAGATCGTCCGTATCCCTGATCAGATGGATCCCGATGAGTACCTCAAAAAGACCTCCCCAGAAGATCTAGCTTCCCTCTTGAAGAATTCGCGGATCAGTAAGGTTGAATTCTTGATGCACTACTGGAAACCCCAGTATATTGAGAACTTACAGGCACAGATTGAGTTTGTCGAGAAGCTGGCACCGATGATCGCCCAGACGCGCTCCATCACAGCGCAAAACACCTATATTTATAAGTTGGCAGATTTATTGCCAGACTTTGATTATTTGCAGATTGAGCAGATTGTCAATAATAGTCGTTTGCATCAACGGCAGGAGGATCAAAGTGGTGGACGATCAAGAACGTCGAATTTTTCAGTCGATCTCCTGCCTAATCGTGGGATGACGCGCTTGATCAAGGCGGAAAATCATTTATTAAGTAGGATGAAAGATTTTCCAATGGTGCTCAATGATTACCGTTTGCGACCTGATTTTGTCTTTGACACACCGGAGTTACAGATCTTGTACCAATTACTCTGTCAAAATGGAGAAGTCACATCTCAGGATTTGTCCGAGCAACCTGAAGGGGTCCAGCACGCCTGGTACCGGATGGTAGAAGAAGATTTACCAGAAGAGATAGCGGATGGTGAATTAGAAGAAGTGGAAGAAACGCGAAATCGTGAGCTTCTTCGCAAAGAAAGTCAACAAATTGGAAATAAAGTGAAGGAAGCTTCCTCGATAGGGGATGCGGAAAAAGCTTTATTGGAACTCGAGCGTTTGATCGCTCAAAAAAGAAGAATGGAGTAGGAATGGCTAAAGAACAAAAAGATATTACAACATTGGACGTTCAAATTGCAGAGTTTATTCGCAGCCACAAAAAAAGTGGAACTGCAACAGATGATGAAATTAATGACAAGTTGGTTATTCCATTCACACTAGATGCAGATGGGATTGAAGATCTTTTGCAACGTATTCAAGATGCAGGAATTTCGATCACGGATAAAGATGGTAACCCAAGTGCGCGTGTGTTGAACAATGAAGAAGAGCCAGAATTGTCAGATGAGGAATTGCTTGGAAGCAACTCTGCCAAGGTCAACGACCCAGTACGGATGTACTTGAAAGAAATTGGGGTTGTTCCTCTTTTGACCAATGAAGAAGAACAAGAATTGGCTATTTTAGTGGAACAAGGTGATTTGGAAGCTAAGCAACGTCTTGCAGAAGCCAACCTTCGTTTGGTTGTATCCATTGCGAAACGTTACGTTGGTCGTGGAATGCAATTTTTGGATTTGATCCAAGAAGGAAATATGGGCTTGATGAAGGCCGTTGATAAGTTTGACTATACCAAAGGGTTCAAGTTCTCTACCTATGCTACTTGGTGGATTCGTCAGGCCATCACTCGTGCCATTGCAGACCAAGCGCGTACCATTCGGATCCCTGTTCACATGGTGGAAACCATTAACAAGTTGGTTCGTGAACAACGCAATCTCTTGCAAGAATTGGGACAAGATCCAACACCAGAACAAATCGCTGAACGCATGGATATGACGCCAGATAAGGTGCGTGAAATCTTGAAAATTGCCCAAGAGCCTGTTTCTTTGGAAACGCCAATCGGGGAAGAAGACGATAGCCATTTGGGAGATTTCATCGAAGACGAAGTGATTGAAAATCCAGTAGACTACACCACTCGTGTGGTTCTACGTGAACAATT
>CAJZGQ010000145.1 GCA_916048115.1 uncultured Streptococcus sp.
CATAAGACACCTGTTGACGAGCTTCATGCTTTCCTGCTGATATTTCGCACAAAATCTATTTTACCATGAATAGCTAGATTTGTAAAGGGGTTTTAAGCTTTATTTTCATTGCCAGAGAGGTTAAGAACGAGGGTAAAGGTGCTTCCGAGGCCGTACTGGCTGCTGACTGTAATTTCTCCACCCAATTGATGGGCCAATTCACACGCAATCGCAAGCCCTAAGCCATGACCACCTGTTTTCATATTGCGCGAAGTTTCGACACGGTAAAGGCGTTTGAAAATATTCTCCAAATCCTCTGGGGCAATCCCCTGTCCCTCATCGGTCACACTGATTGAAAGCTGGTTCTTCTCCAGCTTAGCCACCACTTCCAGCTTGGTTCCTGGAGCAGAGTATTTAAAAGCGTTATTGAGCAGATTCACCAAGATACGAGAAAGCTTAGCATAATCTCCTTCAGTCCGGGCAGACTCTGGGATTACCTGCAAGTGGACATCTCTTCTCTCCTGCTCAATCAAAAACTGAAATTCACTCATGCACTCAATCAAGAGCTGATCCAGAAAAATGCTGTCTTTGCTGGTCGTTTCCACCTGATTTCTAGCTGTGTTTAGGGTCAAAAAATTCAACTCCTCAACCAGTTTATTGAGTCTTTCCGTCTGGCGTCCAATGGTTGCTAGATAATGGTCCTGTTCTCCTTCCTTGATAACCCCATCCAAAATCCCTTCTACCGTCGCTTGGATTGAAGTGATAGGAGTCTTGATATCATGCGACAACTGGGCAATCATCAAGCCCTTTTCTCGTTCGCTTTCTTCCAAGGAATCAAAGCTTGCCTGCAAATCATGGGACATTTCATTAAAAGCTTGGCCTAATTGTTGAAATTCTAAAGGGCCTTGAACCTCCAAATTTGAAGGAAAATCCTTGTCCGCTACCCGCCTGGCATGCTCCTTGAGTTTGCCCAACGACGTAAAGACCGGCGATAGGAGAAAGAGACTAATCCCAGCACCGACAAGGCTGGCAACGATGGTCATTCCAAGCAGAAAGTAAATCTCGCTTTTCTCAATCAGCATTTTTTGAACAGCCCAAAAAACCACGATAATCGTTAGGAGTGTTGAAATGACATACCCCACTAAAATATAACTTTTTAATTTCATTGACTACCTCGTGCTTTCTCAATTTTGTAGCCCAAGCCCCAGACGGTTTTGATAGTGGGCGTTTCTGAACTGGCATGTTTAGTCAACTCCTGTCGAAGAGCATGAATATGAACATTCAAGGTATTGGTATCATCCACATAGTCTTCTTGCCAGACCTTTTCATAGAGGTCTGTCTTAGAGAAAACCCGCTCTGGATTGCTGGCTAGAAGCCATAGAAGTTCGAAGGATTTGACGGTCAAATCAAGCGCCACATCTCCGACTTGGACCTCATGACTACCGTGATTCATCCGTAAATCCCCGAGACTGACGACTTCTGTCTCACCTCCACGATGAAGGCGACGCAAGATATTGTGGACACGCAAAACCAGCTCACGTGGGCTAAAGGGCTTGGCAATAAAGTCATCTGCCCCTAAGCTCAGGCCATAAATCTTGTCCTGCTCGCTAGTCTTAGCCGTGATAAAGAGAAAAGGCTGATCTGGAGATTGATACTGAACCTCACTAATCAAATCATAACCATCCATCCGAGGCATCATGATATCTGTAATAATCAAATCAATCGCTTTTCGCTTGAAGATTTCCAAGGCCTCCACTCCATCATGGGCCACCAAAACCTGATATCCTGCCTGAACCAGATAGCGTTGATGAATATCTGTGATTTCTACCTCGTCGTCAACGAGTAAAATTGTCTTTCCCATCTGTCTCTCCTTTGATAAAAACAGTGCTATACTGCTTTAAGTATAACACTATTTTTATTGTTTTACGATGATTTTAATCTGCTATTGAAAGAAAGTCCTGATTGCTGATTGAGTTGGTAAACTAGCCTTAGTCAGCCCACTATCCATCATTTATTTCCTTAGCTGATTAGTTTTCTTCTTTTTTGTTTTTCAAACCTAGACCACCGAGTAAACCTACAAGCGCAAGCCCAAGGAAACCAATACTTGCCATTGATGTTTGAGCTTCACCAGTATTTGGTAGCATAGCTTTATCATCTGACATCATCTTGTCTGACATCATCGTATCAGACATCTTGTTAGCAGAAGCAGCCATATTTTCACCTGCCATCGTATTGGTAGAGCTTGTCATGGTGTCAGCAGGCATGCTATCTGTAGTACTTGGAGCTGGAGTCTCAGTCTTCATACCTGATTTTTCCATTTGGTCATTTGCTGGCATTGCTTTATCAGTCTCTTTGGCTGGTGCCATCATGTCCTTATGGTCAGCAGCTGTTTGATGAGTCGCACCTGTAGCAGGATTGTGATTCATCGGAGTCACGCCAGAACCAGAGTTAGAAGATGAGAATGAAGCATTTGCTGTGTCTGATGTTTCTTTAACATTTATCTTAATAGTAACTTTTTTAGCTGCTACGACATTTGTCAAATCTACTTTACCATCTTTGTTGCCATAGACATTGACTGTAGCGCTGTAGGTTTTAGTGCCGTTTGCTCGAAACTGGTCAATGAGTTCTTGTTTTTCTTTGCCAGCCACGTTTCCGTCCAAGGCTACTTGATAGAAGTATTGCCCTTTGGTCTTCACGTTTTCGCCTAGTGGAGATAGGGCTGGGTTTTTAGCGTCGCCGTTATCTGACCATGGAGCCTTGTCAGATGCCTTAAGCAAGAGACGAGTCAACATGCCATCACCTGCGAATAGTTCGTATGGAATCACATGGTT
>CAJZGQ010000146.1 GCA_916048115.1 uncultured Streptococcus sp.
GTGGTTGCAGCTTCTTCTTCCAGAACTTTTTTCATTTCTGATACAAAATAGCGACTGGATTCAAAGTAAAGTGGTTGACCTGCCATTTGACCATACTTATAACCAAAGGCTGTCACATCCACATCATGATAGGCCAATTTGTCCGCAAGGACGATATCCCCAACAGCCATCCCTGGGGCAACGGCACCTGCAGAACCCGTATTGATAATGGCTTCCACCTTAAAATCGTTGGCCAAGACTGCTACACTCATAGCTGACATGACTTTTCCGATACCACTTTCAACCAAAACGACCTCATGGCGTCCAATAGATCCTGTATAGTAGACTTTTCCAAGACGCAGATGCTTTTCCCCATTTTCAAGGGCTTCAACCAAGATCTTCAACTCCTGGGGCATGGCTGCGATAATTCCAATTTTCATGTCATTTCTCTCCTTGTGACGACCTTATAGACGCCAAATAGCAATGATCAAGGCAATGAGGAGCACAATGATCCAGAACAAAATCTTATTGAGTTTGGATTGGACCACACTTTGTTTGCGCTCTTCAATACGACGACTCTTGGTCACTGTGGGCTCCACTTGGATCTGCACAGTATCCTGAGAATAACGCTCTTGCGGACGCTCCATACGACTCTCTCTCATAGGACGTTCATAGCCAAATCCCCTGTGGTCTGTCCGAATAATTTTCGTCTCTTCAGCATCGACCATTTTAGGACTCGAAATGTCCTCACCTCGCCTCGCTCGTTCAATCATTTCATCGGTTAATAAAGGTTTTCCCATCGGATCCTCCTCTATTTATTGATTAAGTCCCAGTATTGGATCGCCATGATGGTCTTGGCATCACAGATTTCACCAGCTTGGATCAAATCTTTGGCTTCCTTCAAGGTTACTTCTAATAACTCTAAGGTCTCATCCGCATCTTGTGGACGTGGATTTTCCACCTTTTTCAAGTTGGTTGCAAGATAGAGTTTGATCCGCTCGTTGCAAAATCCAATGGCAGAATAAAAATCATACAATAACTCTAGATCCGCTGTGTAGCCAATTTCTTCTTCCAATTCGCGTAGAGCAGCCGCTTGAGGATCCGCATTTTCACCCTTTTCCAACTTCCCTGCTGGGATCTCTACAGAAGTCCTCTCGATCGCCTTGCGGTACTGCTTGACCAAAATGGTCTTGCCCTCATCTGTGATCGGTAAAACCGCTACTGCTCCATTATGAAAAATTAAATCACGCTGCGCTTGACCTTTTCCAGCGGGTAGTTCTACTTGATCAGTCACCACTTGGAAAATCGGTCCCTGATAAATTTCCTTGCGCTCAATGGTTTTTTCTTCAAATTGCATGAGATTCTCCTATTTATTTTTAGGATGGTGTGGCAAGCGAAGAGCATACTCTTCTTTATTCACTTGACGGCCACGACCGATCGCAATCGCATCTGCTGGCACATCTTTGGTAATGGTGGATCCAGCCCCGACTAGGGAATTATCTCCGAGCTCGACGGGTGCAATGATGGTTGAATTTGAACCAACAAAGACATTGTTGCCAATTGTTGTTTTAAACTTGTGTTGGCCATCGTAATTCACCGTGATAGTTCCAGCACCAAAGTTGACGTTGCTGCCGACTTGGCAGTTGCCGATGTAGGTCAAATGACCCGCTTTGGTATTTTCGCCAATAGACGAACCTTTGACTTCAACAAAGTTTCCAATATGGACATCTTTGGCGAGGCTAGATCCTGGACGAATATGAGCGTATGGTCCTACCGTCACGCCATCAGCTACCGTGCTCTCTTCAATCATAGAGTTAGTGATGACAGCAGCTGCCCCAATTTCACTGTCCACAATATAGGTTCCATTGGTTAAGACTGTTTCAGCCCCAATTTTTGTGTGTCCTTTTAAGGTAACATTGGCTTCGATTTGCACTTCTGGTGCGATCTCAACATCGACATCGATATAGGCCGCATCCGGATTGACAAAGCTCACCCCATTGACCATGTGGGCTTGGTTAATGCGACGACGCATGATGCCTTCTGCTGTTGCAAGGGCAACGCGGTCGTTAACCCCGAGACTTTCATCAAAGTCTTTGAGCGTATAAGCCCCAACTTTTTCACCAGCTTCACGGAAAATACCGATGACATCCGTGATATAGTATTCACCTTGGGCATTGTTAGTGTTTATATTTTTCAAAGCTTCAAAGAGGCGTGCATTGTCAAAGACATAAGTTCCTGTATTGATTTCCTTGA
Organism: uncultured Streptococcus sp.; assembly: GCA_916048115.1. Taxonomy (GTDB): domain Bacteria; phylum Bacillota; class Bacilli; order Lactobacillales; family Streptococcaceae; genus Streptococcus. The sequence continues at coordinate 2,233 of CAJZGQ010000146.1, forward strand.
TTTGCTTTTCAAAATCTGTCGCATCTTTTTGCTCGACGATTCGAAGCACTTCCGCATTGTCATTGCGGACAATCCGACCATAGCCAAATGGATTAGCTGCTTCGGCTGTCAAAATGGTTGCCACATTTTTGTGGTTGATATGAAAGTCAATCAAGTGTTTGAGGCTTTCACCCGTAATCAAAGGAGTATCCCCTGCAATGACAAGAGTATGGCCTTCAAGACCTTCCAAGACTGGCTCTGCCATCATGACCGCATGACCAGTTCCTAATTGCTCTGTTTGCTTAACAAACTCTGTTTGTCCCGCTAAGACTTGCTCCACCAATTCCGCCTTGTGGCCCACAACCGTTACAGTCTTCTCAGGTGAGATGGCTCCAACACTACGGAAGACATGTTCCAACATAGAGATCCCAGCAACCTTGTGAAGAACCTTGGGCAGATCTGATTTCATACGGGTACCTTTCCCCGCTGCTAAAATAATGGCATAATTTGGCATAACATTTCTCTTTTCTGTACAATATCG
>CAJZGQ010000147.1 GCA_916048115.1 uncultured Streptococcus sp.
ATGTGATCGGTAACAATGCTAGACTAAACACAAGACTCAAAACAAATAAACAAGGAACATAGTGAAATAATGATAAACACTTAAACTGAACATGACTTGTCAAGCCAATCCACAAACCATTTGAATACTTTTGATGCAGCATTTTCTTGAATGTTGGTCGAATATACTGATAAGATAGAATACTTGGGCTATAGCGGATTTTATAACCATGTTCTCGAATTCTATAATGAATATCATTATCTTCAGTTCGGCCAAGTTGCTCATTTACTAAACCAACCTTCTGGAAAACCTCTCGTTTATACATCCCATGAAAAATAGAAGAAACATATCTATCCTCGGAACTATTTCGATAATTGGCAATGCTACTGCCAAACATATTTTCCTCAACAAGATGCAAGGTCTCTGCCCATTTTCCCTTTCCTTCAACAATCGTCGGTCTAGGTCCCCCACAGACTGATTCACCTTGTTGAATAACAGCCACATTATTCATTACAAAACTCTCAGTAACTTTTGAATGAGCATCAATTTTTAAAATAAGATCCCCTACAGAATGTTTAACTCCCAGGTTAAAACCACTAGCTTGATTTTTCTTAGGATTGTTATACAATCTAATTGAGTTAAACTCTGTGTCTTCTTTTATAAATTGCTGAATGATGGCTGTTGTCCCATCTGTAGACATAGCATTTATAAATAGAATTTCAATATTTTCTTTAGGATAGGTTTGATTTTTTAAGTCTTCAATTAGACCAGGCAGATATTTTTCTTCATTGTATGCACTGATTACAATGGATACGAGAAGACTTTCAACATTTTGAGTCACTACTACTCTCCTGAATTTTTCCTTCCACTATTTTATCATAATTTTCAAGACTTTCCCATTTTTATCTTGAAAGCCAGAAACCTTACTTGACATTATAAGGAAAAAACCTTAAAATAAGCTGTTATTAAAATCAGCTAGAAGAGGTAATATATGAAAAAGCAATCACTCTTTTTTGTTCCAGGTATTATCCTGATTGGTGTTTCCTTGCGGACTCCTTTTACTGTTTTACCCATTATTTTGGGAGATATTTCGCAAGGGCTGGGAGTAGAAGTTAGTTCGCTTGGTGTCTTGACCAGCCTTCCTCTCCTCATGTTTACCCTCTTCTCACTCTTTTCTACCCGACTGGCTCAGAAAATCGGCTTGGAGCATCTCTTCACCTACAGCCTCTTCTTCTTGACCATCGGCTCACTTATTCGACTAATCAATCTGCCCCTGCTCTATCTAGGAACCTTGATGGTTGGGGCAAGTGTCGCAGTCATCAATGTCCTGCTTCCTAGTCTTATCCAAGCCAATCAACCAAAGAAAATTGGTTTTCTGACCACCTTATATGTAACCTCTATGGGGATTGCAACGGCTCTGGCCTCCTATCTGGCTGTGCCTATTACACAAGCCAGTTCTTGGAAAGGACTTATCATCCTCCTCACCCTGCTCTGTCTAGCAACTTTTTTAGTATGGCTCCCAAATCACCGCTATAATCACAAACTGGCTCCGCAAACCAAACAAAAAAGCAAAGCAAAGGTCATGCGTAATAAACAGGTCTGGGCAGTGATTGTCTTTGCTGGTTTTCAATCCTTGCTCTTTTACACCGCTATGACCTGGCTACCTACCATGGCTATCCATGCAGGCCTATCCAGTCACGAAGCTGGCTTGCTGACTTCTATCTTCTCTCTGATTAGCATTCCTTTTTCAATGACCATCCCAAGCCTGACAACCAGCTTGTCTACTCGCAACCGTCAGCTTATGCTCACTCTGGTTTCACTGGCTGGCGTGATCGGCATTTCCATGCTCTTTTTCCCTGTTAGTAATTTCTTTTACTGGCTTGCCATCCATCTCCTCATCGGAACCGCAACCAGCGCCCTCTTCCCCTATCTCATGGTCAACTTTTCACTCAAGACAAGCGCCCCTGAAAAGACAGCCCAATTATCTGGCCTTTCTCAAACAGGAGGCTATATCCTAGCAGCCTTTGGGCCAACCCTCTTTGGTTACAGTTTTGACCTTTTCCACTCTTGGGTGCCAGCTGTAGCTGCCCTCTTACTCGTCGATATCATCATGACCGTGGCCCTCTTTACAGTAGACAGAGCTGATAAAATCCTCTAAACTTCTAGTTTTGGCTAGAAGTTTTTTATATATAAAAATTTTACACATTTCTCTTGACAGGGCTTTCATTTAGATGTACAATGTATGTGTAGAAAAATTATATATAAAAATCTTACACATTAGAAAAGGAGGTTTCCCATGTACTTTCCAACATCCTCTGCCTTGATTGAATTTCTCATCTTGGCCGTACTGGAGCAGGGTGATTCTTATGGTTATGAGATTAGCCAAACCATTAAGCTGATCGCTAATATCAAAGAATCCACACTCTATCCCATTCTCAAAAAATTGGAAGGCAATAGCTTTCTGACAACCTATTCTAGAGAGTTCCAAGGTCGCATGCGCAAATACTACTCCTTGACAAATGGTGGTATAGAACAGCTCGTGACCCTAAAAGATGAATGGGCACTCTATACAGACACCATCAATGGCATCATAGAAGGGAGTATCCGCCATGACAAGAACTGAATACCTGACTCAGCTAGAACTCTATCTCAAAAAACTGCCTCAGGCTGACCAAATTGAAGCCATGGACTATTTCAGGGAACTCTTTGACGATGCTGGAGTCGAAGGAGAAGAAGAACTCAT
>CAJZGQ010000148.1 GCA_916048115.1 uncultured Streptococcus sp.
ACTTTATCTTTATAAGTTAATTTCATAATAAAAACACCCCAAAAGTTAGATTTTTCTGTCTAACTTTTGGGGTGCAGTTCATGTGATTAGTCTCTTTCTTTTTTTGTTTCTTTTTCTACTCTAGTGATCTATTTTCTTATTCACTAAATCTTAAAAAATAGCCATCTGGATCCAGAATTGCAAATTCATGAGGATAGATATAATGGTCGTCAACACGAAATTTTCTTTTAATTAATGGGCGATGAATAGGATAGTTGGCTTCTAACAATTTCTGATAGAGCCTAGGGACATCCTCTATACCAAAGGAGATGTTAATTCCTTGGCCAAATGGGTAGGTTAGTTCAGCTAATTCTTCAACTGTCCCCTCCTCTAGCATGAGCTGGCAATCTTCAAGAGACAGGAAGAGAAATTTTTCTTCTGGGCGCTCGTATTCGATGGTGAAACCGAGCAAATCACAGTAGAAGGAACGGGACTGTTCTATATTCGAAACCATAAACTCGGGAATTACTGCATTGTAGTTCATAAAGAAAATCCTTATAATTCAATTTCCAAGACAATCGGTGTGTGGTCTTGGCGTGCGCCTGAGTCAATCATGTCTGATTTAGTAACCTTATCTGCAATGCGGTTTGAGGTTAACCAATAGTCGATTCTCCAGCCTGTATTGTTGATTTTTGAGGTTTTACTGCGTTGTGCCCACCAAGTGTAACGCTCCGGTACATCTCCGTGGAGGTGGCGGAAGGTATCTGTAAAGCCTGCTGCTAAAAGGTTGGTAAAGCCTGCACGTTCTTCGTCTGTGAAACCTGGTGAACGACGGTTGCTGGCAGGGTTGGCAAGGTCAATTTCCTTGTGGGCAACGTTGTAGTCCCCAGTTGCAAGGACGGTTTTTTCTTTGTCTAATTCAGCCAAATATTCAGCATACTTAACGTCCCAAATTTGACGTTCTTCCAAACGTTTGAGTCCATCACCAGCGTTAGGTGTGTAGACCTGAGTCACGAAAAATTCATCAAATTCCAAAGTAATGATCCGACCTTCCAAGTCCATGGTCGAAGGAGCTCCGATTTCTGGGAAAGTCACAACTGGTGTGAGCTCTTTTTTATAGAGGAACATGGTTCCAGCGTAGCCTTTACGAGCCGGTTCTTGAGAAGAGCGCCAGGTGTTTTCGTAGCCAGGGAAGAGCTCCTCAAGGATTTCGAGGTGTTTTTTGGTAGGTCCTTTGGCGGATAACTTGGTTTCTTGAATGGCAATGATATCCGCATCCTCAGCAACCAAGGTTTGGAGGACTTCTTGAGAAAGTTTAGCGCGTGCTGAATCACTGGTTAATGCAGCATTAAGCGAGTCGATATTCCATGAAATGAGTTTCATTGTGTTTCCTTTTCTTGACATGATGGATAATTTTATTATAACAAAAATTTAATGATTTTCTGATTAGAATGCCTTGAATTCTCTCCTGAAATACATTATAATAGCTTGAATTCATTTGGAGAAAGGGAGTTCATTATGAAATTTTACTCTTATGACTATGTATTGAATCAGATTAGTCAGCAAAATTGGGTGACCATTGTGATCTCTGGTTTGCTCATTCTACTGACTGGTTTTTTTGCGGTGAAAGCCTATCGGGATAAGCACGATAGCAAATTCCGTGAATTATCCATTATCTCGATTTTGACTCTGGTTGCAGTCGTCTTGATCGGCATCAGCAATTTCCAAAATAGCCAAAGTAATAATGACCAATTCCAACGTTCTCTGCGTTTTATTGAGGTTATCTCAAAGGAGTTGGATGTCAAAAAAGAAGATGTCTATGTCAATACTTCAGCAGCCACAGATGGGGCGATCCTGAAGGTTGGAGAGGTTTATTACCGAGCTATCGCAGGAACTGACCCAGATAGCTACCTATTAGAAAAGATGGATCTGTATAAAACAGACGTGGAACTTGTGGAGGTGAACAAATGACAGTAGATTTTTTATCTATTTTGATTAAATTAGCTCTTGGCTTGATTTCCTTGGTATTTGTAATCAATGTGACCGGGAAAGGAAACTTAGCACCAAATTCTGCAGTAGACCAGATACAGAACTTTGTTCTTGGGGGAATTATTGGTGGGGTCATCTACAATAGCTCCATTACCATTCTTCAGTACATTGTGATTCTCTTGATGTGGACCATTTTGATCTTGCTCTTAAAATGGCTCAATACCAATGTTCGTTTTATGAAGCACTTGATTGATGGAAAACCAACTGTCATCATTAAAAATGGGAAACTGGATCCGGAAGCTTGTCGTTCCAAAGGACTTTCTGCTTCAGATGTTGCTTTGAAACTACGTGGACAAGGGATTTTTCAATTAAAAGATGTGAAGCGCGCCGTTATTGAACAAAATGGTCAATTGATTATTGTCCGTGCGGGGGATGAAAATCCTAAATATCCGATCATTACGGATGGAGTGGTTCAGCTTGAAATTTTGGAAACAATTGGAAAAAGCGAAGAGTGGTTGCTGGCTGAATTGGAAAAAGAAGGCTATGACAATGTTTTGGATATTTTCATTGCCGAGTATGACAAAGGAAAAATCAATGTTGTGACTTATTAGAAGAAGAGATTGGGCGAGCCTGTCCAATCTCAAATTGAATACAAAATAGTCTTAAAAACTTTCCTTAGGTGAGTACGGACGTCAGCGAACTTCTACGAAGTTCC
>CAJZGQ010000149.1 GCA_916048115.1 uncultured Streptococcus sp.
TCATCTCTAGTATAACAAAAAAGCCATCAATTTGATGACTTTTTCAGTAGACTCGTGACTCTCTACTCGATTTTTCTCCTCCTGGTAACCTATATCGTTTGGTTTGTATTTTACTTTGGATTAAATGCTTAGATGCCCTGATCATGCTGGGGCATTTTTGTTTGGGGATAAAGAAAATTCCCATGTGCCAGCTTTTGTAGTATAATAGTAAGCAGACAAAAAGATAGGAATGTGTTATGAAAGTATTAGCTTTTGATACGTCCAGCAAGGCTCTTTCTCTCGCTATTTTAGAGGACAAGCAGGTTCTTGCCGAGACGACGATTAATATCAAGAAAAATCACAGTATTACCCTTATGCCTGCCATCGATTTTTTGATGGCAAGTTTGGATTGGACGCCCAAGGATTTGGATCGAATCGTGGTAGCGAAAGGGCCAGGTAGCTACACAGGTTTGCGAATTGCGGTAGCAACTGCTAAGACGTTGGCTCATACTCTGAACATTGAGTTGGTTGGTATGTCTAGCCTCTTGGCTCTGGTGCCCTACCAACAAGAAGGCTTGTTCGTTCCTTTGATGGATGCGCGTCGCAACAATGTTTACGCAGGATTTTATGAAAATGCCAAACCTGTCATGCCAGAAGCACACCTGCCCTTTGAGCGAGTGATTGAGCTAATCAAGGGGGCTAGTCAGGTAACCTTTGTCGGAGAAGTTGCCCCCTTTGTGGAGCAGATTCAAGAACACTTGCCAAGGACTAATTATAAAGAAACCTTGCCTAATGCAGCCAATCTAGCTCTTTGGGCTTGGGACAAGGAAGCAGACTCCTTGCATGATTTTGTGCCGAATTACCTCAAACGAGTTGAGGCAGAGGAAAACTGGCTCAAGAATCACACCGAGTCTGGTGAGTCTTACATTAAACGCCTATGATAGAAATCAAACGAATTCAAGGACAGCCTGACTTGGCTCAAGCTATTTATGCTGTTATGGTAGATGTTTACCAAGTTAGTCCTTGGACGCTGGAGCAAATCCAAGCAGATCTGGCTCAAGACCAGACTTGGTATGCTTTGGCTTATGATGGGGCCGAAGTGATTGGCTTTCTAGCTGTTCAGGAGAATATCTTTGAAGCAGAAGTCCTGCAAATCGCTGTCAAAGGAGCCTATCAGGGTCAGGGAATTGCATCAACCTTGTTTGCTCAATTGCCGACAGATAAGGAGATTTTCCTCGAAGTCAGAAAGTCAAATCACCGAGCGCAAGCATTTTACAAGAAAGAAAAGATGGCAGTCATCGCTGAGCGAAAGGCCTACTACCATGACCCAGTCGAGGACGCCATTATCATGAAGAGAGAAATAGATGAAGGATAGATATATTTTAGCATTTGAGACATCCTGTGATGAGACCAGTGTCGCCGTCTTGAAAAACGACGATGAGCTCTTGTCCAATGTCATTGCTAGTCAAATTGAGAGTCACAAACGTTTTGGGGGCGTAGTGCCGGAAGTAGCCAGTCGTCACCATGTTGAGGTTATTACAGCCTGTATCACGGAGGCGTTAGCCGAAGCAGGGATTACCGAAGAGGACGTGACAGCTGTTGCGGTTACCTATGGGCCAGGCTTGGTCGGAGCCTTGCTAGTTGGCTTGTCAGCTGCTAAGGCCTTTGCTTGGGCTCATGGACTTCCGCTGATTCCTGTTAACCACATGGCCGGTCACCTCATGGCCGCTCAGAGTGTGGAGTCTTTGGAGTTTCCCTTGCTAGCCCTTTTGGTTAGCGGTGGACACACAGAGTTGGTTTATGTTTCGGAGGCTGGTGATTACAAGATTGTTGGGGAAACGCGAGACGACGCGGTTGGTGAGGCTTATGATAAGGTCGGCCGTGTCATGGGTTTGACCTATCCTGCAGGTCGTGAGATTGATGAGCTAGCTCATCAGGGGCAGGATATTTATGATTTTCCTCGTGCCATGATTAAGGAAGATAATCTGGAGTTTTCATTCTCTGGTTTGAAATCTGCCTTTATCAATCTTCACCACAATGCTGAGCAAAAGGGAGAAAGCTTGTCCACAGAGGATTTGTGTGCTTCCTTCCAAGCGGCAGTTATGGACATTCTTATGGCTAAAACTAAGAAGGCTTTGGAGAAATACCCTGTTAAAACCCTTGTCGTGGCAGGTGGTGTGGCAGCCAATAAAGGTCTCAGAGAACGCCTAGCAACTGAAATCACAGATGTCAAGGTCATCATTCCACCTCTGCGTCTTTGCGGAGACAATGCAGGAATGATTGCCTATGCTAGCGTTAGCGAGTGGAATAAAGAAAACTTCGCAGACTTGGACCTCAATGCCAAACCAAGTCTTGCTTTTGATACCATGGAATAAGGAGTCAGCTTAAGGCTGGCTTTTTTGCTCTCTTAAATGTCAGAATATTTTGACAAATGAGTGTAAATAATGATATACTATATAAAAAATAGGAGGTGGTCAGATGATTGAGAGAATGGAATTGGGGGAATTTTACAAGGAATTACGTTTGGCCAGAAAGCTCAAGCAGTCAGATGTGGCTTGTGCTGGACTAACAGCCTCTCAATTATCCAAGTTTGAACTAGGACAGTCTATGCTATCTGCAGACAAGTTGATCTTAGCTATTCAAGGAATCAATATGAATTTTGATGAGTTTGGTCATAAGCTCAACAATTATCAAGAATCCC
>CAJZGQ010000150.1 GCA_916048115.1 uncultured Streptococcus sp.
GGACGACGAAATCGAATTCTAACGAATTACCGATTTCTGTCCCACTCTCTCTTTTTTATGAAACCATTTACAAAAAAGGAATGTTTTTTCGAGAGAAATTTGCTATAATAAAGTTATGAGATTCAAACACACGAAAACTATTTTATTAATCATTATAAATCTCCTTTTTCTGAGTCTTTTGTATATCGGGTATCAAAAGATTCAAAGGCTTCGTGAGCAAAAAGCCTATCAGGATCAGTTTGCTAAGGTTACCCAACTAGAGAAAAGCTCTGAAAAAGGAAAAGATGCCCAGGTTCAGGAAGGAATTTTAGGAACTTCTTATGTGACAGCTTATTATCCTACTAAGGATGGACAAGCTGTTGAGATTATTAAAGAGAAGATCCAAGAAGACCTTCAGCGTCTAGGAACCGATGAGAAAACCAAAGAGCCTAAGCATCTGACCTTCTACCATAGTGAAGAAGCAGAAGCACCTTTTGTTGGTTATCATCCTATCCAAATCAAACGGGCTGAATACCAGTACAAAAAATGGAAATTCATCAAAGATGAGACGGTGAAGTTGCCCCTCTTTTACTTGGATGATGAGAACAATCCTCTGACCCTGAGTCAGGTTTTTGCGGACCCAGATGGAGCCAAGCAGATCTTTTTGGAGGAACTACGAGGGAATTTGGAATTTCGTCAGTTGGATGAAGTGAGTATTGATCAAATAGTTACTCATTTTTCAGAGTTGGATTTGAGCCAATGGGAATTCCAATATGAAAAAGGAAATTTCACCATTCCATTTCCAAGCAAGGTTAAAGGAGACGATACCTTTACTGTTCCCTTATCTAAATTCTATGATGTGATTGATACAGAGCGCTTGCTTCCTGATGATCTAGCTTCTTACCAATCCTATATTGAAGAACGCCATCGTAAGATGATTGCCCTGACATTTGATGATGGACCGGATCCAACGACGACTCCTCAGGCACTTGCTATCTTGAAGAAATACAATGCTAAAGCTACCTTCTTTATGGTCGGAAAAAATGTCAGTGCGAATCCTGATATTGCTAAGCAAGTCCGCAAAGAAGGTCATCAAATCGGGAACCATACCTGGGATCACCCTCAATTGCCAAAATTGAGCTTGAATAATGCTAAAAAAGAGATCTTGGATACCCAAGAAGCTATTCAAAAAGCGACAGGCGTTCAAACTAAGATCACGCGTCCTCCGTATGGAGCCATCAATAACGCCATCCAATACAGTGTAGACCAGTCCTTCATCATGTGGGATGTGGATAGCCTGGATTGGAAAACTCATAATACGACGGCTATTCTTAATGAAGTGAAAAAAGAAGTCAAACCGGGTTCGATTATCCTCATGCATGATATCCATCAAACCACAATTGATGCTCTTCCGACCGTCCTTGACTACCTTAAATCACAAGGCTATACCTTTGTAACGGTAGATGAATTGTTGGATTATCAACTTGAAAGTCATCGCATTTATTACAATGGAAATTAACTAAAAAATCCTCTGCAGTAAATTTACTAGCAGAGGATTTTCTTATTCATTTAAAAATAGTTTGGAATTTTTTAAAACAAGTTCACGGACAGAAGCGTATTTTTTCAAGGATTTGAGTTCTTCTGGGTGGGTGATAAAGGTGATCACATAGCCATCACGCCCCATTCGACCTGTTCGACCGGCGCGGTGGGTATAGGTCTCTACATCACGAGGGATATCGTAGTTGATCACACATTCAAGATGTTCAATATCGATTCCACGAGCGACCAAATCGGTGGCCAGTAAGAGGGTTAGCTGATGGTCTTTGAAGCGTTCCAGGACGACCTTGCGGTATTTGACATTGACATCACTAGCCAGCGACACGGCCTCAACACCCCGGTATTGTAGTTTTTCTTCAGCACTACCCAGATCAGATAGGCTGTTGAAAAAAGCCAGACCACGAAAATCTTCGACGTAGGCGAGTTTGCGGAGCAATTCGACCTTGTCCCGCTTATCTACTTGCATATAAAAATGTTGGATATTGTCCAAAGAAACTCCATCAACCGTAATGCGAAGAGTATTTTCTTCTAGCTGGTCTGGATCGACCTTGGCTGTGGCGCTCATGTAGATATGTTGGTGGTCGCGGGGAGCATAGTGGCTGATCTTGTCGACGAAGTGGTACTGAGAATCACCCAGTAATTGGTCAAATTCATCTAAAATGATGGTTTCCACATTCATCATTTTGATCTTTTTCAGCTTGATCAGTTCAAAGATCCGACCAGGCGTCCCAATTAGAATTTCAGGTCCTTTTTTGAGGCGTTCGATTTGCCGTTTTTGACTGGATCCTGACAGGAAGAGTTGGGTCTGGAGCCCAAGAGGCTCTGCCCATTGCTTGGTGACATCAAAAATTTGTCCTGCTAACTCTGTATTAGGAGCTAGAATCAAGAGTTGTTGGGCCTTCTTCGGTTTGAGTTTGAGCAAGCTTGGAAGGAGGTAGGCAAGTGTCTTACCAGTACCGGTAGGACTGATCCCAAGGACATTTTCTCCTTCATAGATAGGGGTGAAGATTTGCTCTTGAATTTCAGTGAATGTATCAAATCCGAGTGTTTCTAGCTGATCTTTCCAGCTTTGTGGAAATTGTTCTTTCATTCTTTTTCATCCTTAAATTGTATTCCAGCGCT
>CAJZGQ010000151.1 GCA_916048115.1 uncultured Streptococcus sp.
GCAGCCTTTTCTTTTTATTTGAGATAGCGTTGAAGGAATTCTTTTGTACGGTCTTCTTTAGGATTGGTGAAGAGATCTTCTGGTTTGCCTTCTTCAGCAATCACACCTTTATCCATAAAGATAACACGGTGAGAGACATCACGGGCGAATTCCATTTCGTGAGTTACGACAATCATAGTCAAGCCTTCTTGAGCCAGTTCCTGCATGATTTTGAGGACTTCTCCAACCATTTCTGGATCGAGAGCTGATGTTGGTTCATCAAAGAGAATAGCGTCCGGATTCATGGAGAGGGCACGAGCGATGGCCACACGTTGTTTTTGACCACCTGAGAGTTGTTTTGGTTTCGCTTGCCAGTAGCGTTCTCCCATGCCGACCTTTTCCAGGTTTTCTTTGGCAATCTTTTCAGCTTCTGTACGTTCGCGTTTAAGGACAGTTGTCTGAGCGACAATTGTGTTTTCAAGCACGTTGAGATTTTCAAAGAGGTTAAAGGATTGGAACACCATCCCCAACTTTTCACGGTATTGCGTGAGGTCATAGCCTTTTTCGAGGACATTTTGTCCATGATAAAGGATTTGTCCATCAGTTGGTGTTTCAAGTAGGTTGATGGAGCGTAGGAAGGTCGATTTCCCGCTTCCAGAGCTTCCGATGATAGAGATGACCTCTCCCTTGTGGACAGTCAGAGAAATGTCTTTTAGCACTTCGTTTTGTCCATAGGATTTTTTGAGGTGTTTAATTTCAAGGATTGCTTGTGTCATTATTTCAAATCCTCCGTTTGCATTTGGTTAGCACCTGTAGTATAGGTATCCATGTCCATGCGGCGTTCGATGAAGCGTAGGATACGTGTTACGGTGAAGGTGAGGACAAAGTAAATCACGGCGATGATTGTAAATGTCTGGAAGTATTGATAGGTTTGTGTTGCCACGGTATTTCCTGAGAAATAAAGTTCGACAACAGAGATAACGTTCAATACAGATGTATCTTTGATATTGATGACAAATTCATTACCAGTTGCTGGTAGGATGTTACGGACAACCTGAGGTAGGACAATCTTACGCATGGTTTGGTTATGAGTCATACCAAGAGCAGTCGCAGCTTCAAATTGTCCCTTGTCAACTGCTAGGATACCACCACGGACGATTTCAGTCATGTAGGCACCGGTATTGATTGAAACGATGAAGATAGCAGCTAGTGTACGGTCAAGGTTGATACCGAAAGCTTGGGCAGTTCCATAGTAGATAACCATCGATTGAACGATCATTGGGGTACCACGGAAAATTTCAATGTAGACATTGAGAATCCAGCCGACTAGTTTTTGTAAGCCATAAATGGCCTTATTCTCAGATAGAGGAGCAGTACGGAAGACACCAATGGCAAGTCCAATAATGAGACCTGTGATGGTTCCGACGATAGAGATTAAAAGAGTGACACCAGCACCACGCAAGAGTTGTTGCCAGTTTTCAGAAAGAATTTTAGCGACTTGGCTAAAGAAACTACTGCTAGTCTCTTCAGTTGTTGTAGCTTCGGCAGGTTGTTCCTTGATCATACGATCCATCAAGGCAACTTGGTCGTCTTTTGAAATGGTTTCAATGCTGGCATTGATTTGGCTAATACGATTGTCATCTTTACGAAGTCCAATGGCGATAGCTGTATCTTCTTCCCCAGTTTTGAAACCTGGTTCTACTTGGACCATCTTGAACTTAGAGTTTGCAGCTTCGGCAGTCAGAGCTTCTGGGCGTTCAGAAACATAGGCATCGATGACACCAGCCTCAAGAGCTTGGCGCATTTGAGCGAAGTCTCCCATGGCAGTTTCTTTTTTAGCACCTGGGATTTGTGCAATCAAGTCATAAAGATAGACACCTTGTTGAGAAGTGATTTTCGCACCATTAAAGTCATCCAAAGATTTAGCACTTGCGTAGGCAGAATCTTTTTTGATAAGCAAAACTGGTTCGCTAGTGTAGTAACTGCTTGAAAAGGCAATTTCTTGTTTGCGTTCGGCAGTTGGACTCATACCTGCGATAATCATGTCAATCTTACCAGAAGTAAGGGCAGGGACTAGACCTTCCCACTTGGTTTTAACAACCAAAGGTTCTTTACCTAAGTCCTTAGCGATTTTCTTGGCGATTTGAACATCGTATCCGTTGGCATACTGGTTGGTTCCATCGATTTTGACAGCTCCATTGCTATCATCATCCTGGGTCCAGTTAAAGGGGGCATATGCTGCTTCCATCCCGATGCGTAAATATTCATCGGCTTGAGCAACATTGACAAGTCCTAGCATCAGCAAGAGACTTGTGAAAATAGATAAGTATATTTTTCTCATGATTTCTCCTATTTCTAATCTATTAAAAAATAACTGTCTCCTATTTTATCGAAAAAAACTCTATTTTTCAATATAGGTAAGCCCTTACTTATGAAAAAATGATATAATGATAGCAAAGATAAAAAGGGGGCTTAGTTGATGAAAAAAACTTTTTTCTTACTGGTGTTAGGCTTGTTTTGCCTTCTGCCATTCTCTGTTTTTGCCGTTGATTTCAAGATAAACTCTTATCAAGGGGATTTGTATATTCATGCAGATAATACAGCAGAATTTAGACAGAAGATAGTTTATCAGTTTGAGGAGGACTTTAAGGGCCAAATCGTGGGACTTGGACGTGC
>CAJZGQ010000152.1 GCA_916048115.1 uncultured Streptococcus sp.
GGTGGACGTATCGGTGTTATCTCTGTGATCGAAGGTGGAGACGAAGCACTTGCTAAACAAATCTCAATGCACATCGCTGCAATGAAACCAACTGTTCTTTCATACAAAGAATTGGATGAGCAATTCGTGAAAGATGAATTGGCACAATTGAACCACGTCATCGACCAAGATAACGAAAGCCGCGCAATGGTTGGTAAACCAGCTCTTCCACACTTGAAGTATGGTTCTAAAGCTCAATTGACTGACGAAGTTGTCGCTCAAGCTGAAGAAGATATCAAAGCTGAATTGGCAGCTGAAGGTAAACCAGAAAAAATCTGGGATAAAATCATCCCTGGTAAAATGGATCGTTTCATGCTTGACAACACTAAAGTTGACCAAGCCTACACTCTTCTTGCACAAGTTTACATCATGGATGACAGCAAGACAGTGGAAGCTTACCTTGAATCAGTAAATGCTTCAGTAGTTGAGTTTGCTCGCTTTGAAGTTGGTGAAGGTATCGAAAAAGCAGCTAACGACTTTGAATCAGAAGTTGCAGCTACAATGGCAGCAGCTCTTAACAACTAAGAATAAAAAAATAAGAGGTTTCGAAGGAAACCTCTTTTTTTGTAAGATAAATTCATCTAAATAACTTTCCTTAGGTGAGTACGGACGTCAGCGAACTTCAAAGAAGTTCCATGACTTATTAAGATACAAAGGGCGTCTGCGGATAAAGTCAAAATAGGAAGTTTAACGAAGAATCTTTAGATTCTAGGAAAACTTTTCTTTTTGACACAATCCGCAGCCCGTGTTCAATTAGTTTTGGACCTAAGGTTCCAAAACTCCCGAGTGCTAGAAACATGATTGTTTCTAGCACTTTTCTCACAGCGGAAAGTTTTAGTAGATGACTGAGTAATTCTAATAAATAAATTTTTTTGTTTTATAGAATTTATTAGATTTGTAAAAAAAACAGTTTGTCTATACTCTTAGAGGAACGGAAGCCTCTTTTTTGTATGCAAAAACTGAAGTCGATGCTTCAGTCTTTTGGTTAATGTGCAAAGGTATCGATTCCTAGAAGCAGGGAAAGAGTTCCCATGATGAGGCCGGCTAGGATTACTCCGAGCATGACGGCCAGGCTACTGCGTTTGAAGTCCCAGTCAAGGATAGAAGCTGCAAGGGCCCCAGTCCAAGCCCCAGTCCCCGGAAGAGGAATTCCAACGAAGAACAATAAGGCCCAAAAGATTCCTTTGTCACCCGCAGCTTTCTCTAATTTTTGTCCCCCTCTATGGCCCTTACTGAGACACCAGCTAAAGAAGCCTCCGATAATCGGTTTCTTTGCGCCCCAGGTGAGAATATGGCGGGCGAAAAAGAAGATCAGAGGGACAGGGAGAAGGTTTCCGATCACTCCAATGAGGAGCGCTGTCCATAAGGGAATGCCATTTGCAATGGCAAAAGGAATGGCTCCGCGCAATTCAACGAGGGGAACCATGGAGATCAGGAAGGTAAAGATATATTTCATTGGTTATGCCTTTCGATTAGTCTTTTACATTCTATCGTATCTTTTCTCAATTGACAACTACGATCTTTTTAAATCTTTTATCTTGACTTTCTGGTGGAGGAAGCATATAATAAAGACATAGTTAATTAGAATCATTATAAAAAGGAGAAACAACATGACAACTATGAAACATGAAGCAGCTACTGATGTAGCAACTTTTGCACCATCTAATAAAGAAACTCTTCCAGAAACAAAAGCCCTCTTGAACCAAGTCGTAGCAGATCTCTACGTCGCTCACATTGCCCTTCACCAAGTACACTGGTATATGCGTGGACGTGGCTTTATGGTTTGGCATCCAAAAATGGATGAATACATGGACAGCTTGGATGCAACCTTGGATGAAGTGAGCGAACGCTTGATCACTCTTGGTGGCGCTCCTTATTCTAGCATGACTGAATTTTTGGAACACAGCAATATTGAAGAACGCCGTGGAGCATTTACGAAAAATGTAGAAGAAAGCTTGACACGTGTTCTTGAAATCTTCCATTACCTTGATGGCCTTTACCAAAAAGCTTTGGATGTTACCGACGCTGAAGGCGACGATGTAACCAACGATATCTTTGTTGGGGCTAAAGCAGAACTTGAAAAGAATATTTGGATGGTGGCTGCTGAACTTGGTCAAGAACCAGGATTATAAGATCATAAAAAAATAGAAGCCAAAGGCTTCTATTTTTTTGGTTCGTAGGAGATTTCCACTAATTAAAGGAATTCTTAATCTAACTATAGTTGGAGCGAAATCGAGGCCTATCGCTCCTATTTTTTTGGTATAGTTAATATGTGATTTCCTGTAAGCGTTCGCAGGCATAAGAAAGCGCTTACAAATTTAATTGTTAATCCTAAGAGGAGGTTCTTATGGGAAAGTCTTTTTTGAAAAGCGTCCTGTGGTTAGTATTCGGAAGCTCCAGCTGTCATTACTCCTACCAGAGCTGGGGAAAAACCAGCGCCTCAAGGCGAAGGCCAGCCCGTTTCTGCTTCATCTGAGCGTGCTACAGAAACGGAAGTAACAGCTGCTCCAGATCAAAATCGTGTAGCGGAGGATATTGTGCAAGATCGAGAACGTGATTTTAATAAAGATTGGTATTTTA
>CAJZGQ010000153.1 GCA_916048115.1 uncultured Streptococcus sp.
GCTTTTTCTAATGGAGATGAAAATTTCTTGACATCTATTCTCAGAGTGCTATACTGTAAGTGTAATCGCCGATTTATCTCAGTTGGTAGAGCAAGGCACTCGTAAAGCCTAGGTCACAGGTGAACATATGACTGAAGATTTGAAAAAATAGATATGTATAAATAACCGTTAACCCCAATTATTCACCCCTAATCTAAAAACCCTCCAGAATCCTTGCCTTAGCTTAGATCCTGGATGGTTTCTTTTTTCACCCAATGGGTGTTTTTTACTAGACAAAAAAGAGTTTCACCTTTATGGTATAAGTGTAGAAAAAAACACAAAAAGAAAGGAAACTCACATGAACAGTTTACCAAATCATCACTTCCAAAACAAGTCTTTTTACCAACTATCTTTCGATGGAGGTCATTTCACCCAGTATGGTGGTCTTATCTTTTTTCAGGAACTTTTTTCCCAGTTGAAACTAAAAGAGCGGATTTCTAAGTATTTAGTAACGAATGACCAACGCCGCTACTGTCGTTATTCGGATTCAGATATCCTTGTCCAGTTCCTCTTTCAACTGTTAACAGGCTATGGAACGGACTATGCTTGTAAAGAATTGTCAGCTGATGCCTACTTTCCAAAATTGTTGGAAGGAGGGCAGCTTGCTTCACAGCCAACCTTATCCCGTTTTCTTTCCAGAACTGACGAGGAAACAGTCCATAGTTTGCGATGCCTCAACCTTGAATTGGTCGAATTCTTTTTACAGTTTCACCAGCTAAACCAACTCATTGTAGATATCGATTCTACCCATTTCACAACTTATGGCAAGCAAGAAGGTGTTGCTTATAACGCCCACTATCGTGCTCATGGCTATCATCCTCTTTATGCTTTCGAGGGGAAGACAGGTTATTGTTTCAATGCCCAGCTTCGTCCTGGTAATCGTTATTGTTCTGAAGAGGCAGACAGCTTTATCACACCTGTTTTAGAACGGTTTAATCAACTTCTCTTTCGAATGGATAGTGGCTTTGCGACCCCAAAATTATACGATTTAATTGAAAAAACAGGGCAATACTACCTCATAAAACTCAAGAAAAATACTGTTCTGAGCCGTCTTGGAGACCTTTCCCTCCCTTGCCCACAGGATGAGGACTTAACCATCTTGCCCCACTCCGCCTACTCAGAAACTCTCTATCAAGCAGGATCTTGGTCGCACAAGCGTCGTGTCTTCCAGTTCTCTGAACGAAAAGAAGGGAACTTGTTCTACGATGTTATTTCTCTCGTTACAAATATGACGAGTGGAACAAGCCAAGACCAGTTTCAGCTTTATCGTGGACGTGGTCAAGCCGAGAATTTCATCAAGGAGATGAAGGAGGGATTTTTTGGCGATAAAACGGATAGTTCAAGCTTAATCAAAAACGAAGTTCGTATGATGAAGAGCTGTATCGCCTACAATCTCTATCTTTTTCTCAAACATCTAGCTGGAGGTGACTTCCAAACTTTAACAATCAAACGCTTCCGCCATCTTTTTCTTCACGTGGTAGGAAAATGTGTTCGAACAGGACGCAAGCAGCTCCTCAAATTGTCTAGTCTCTATGCCTATTCCGAATTGTTTTCAGCACTTTATTCTAGGATTAGAAAAGTCAACCTGAATCTTCCTGTTCCTTATGAACCACCTAGAAGAAAAGCGTCGTTAATGATACATTAAAGAACAGTCGAGATGAAAAAATCGTGTGACGCACCAAGGGAGGAGTATGCCCTTTTGAGGAAATCTAGCGAGGAAAAATGATACTGGAACAGCAGAAAGTAAAACTGGCCTCATGAGGAGGAAGAAAGTGGCTCATGAGGTCAGGGGTTTTGTAAGTTACATCTAGTTGAGAGAGGTATGAATGATTTGGGGGAAATCCTAATTTTTTTCTTACTGTTTTAATCCCTTTATTTATGGTAAAATAAGACTATTAAGTTTAAAGAGGATTCCCTATGAAATTACAAAAACCAAAAGGAACGCAGGATATTTTACCTGCTGAATCTGCCAAATGGCAGTACGTTGAGGGCTTTGCCCGTGAGATTTTCAAGCGCTATAATTATGCAGAAGTGCGCACGCCTATTTTTGAGCACTACGAAGTCATCAGTCGCTCTGTCGGAGATACAACGGATATCGTAACCAAGGAAATGTACGACTTCTATGACAAGGGTGACCGCCATATTACTCTCCGTCCAGAAGGAACTGCGCCCGTTGTCCGTTCCTATGTGGAAAATAGACTTTTCGCCCCAGAAGTGCAAAAGCCAAGTAAGTTCTACTACATGGGAGCTATGTTCCGTTACGAGCGTCCACAGGCAGGGCGTTTGCGCCAATTCCACCAGATTGGTGTTGAGTGTTTTGGTTCTAGCAATCCAGCTACCGATGTGGAAACCATCGCGATGGCGGCCCATTTCTTGAAAGAAATCGGTATCCAAGGTGTCAAATTACATCTTAACACTCTTGGAAATCCTGAGAGCCGTGCAGCCTACCGTCAAGCCTTGATTGACTATTTGACACCGCTCAAGGAGATCTTGTCTAAGGATAGCCAACGTCGTTTGGAGGAAAATCCTCTCCGTGTCTTGGAC
>CAJZGQ010000154.1 GCA_916048115.1 uncultured Streptococcus sp.
ATTTTTTGAAATTAATTATTATTTAGTGAAATTTTTTATAAAAAAAAGAATTAAGCATCAAACTTAATTCTACTATGCAACGTAAAATTAATAAATCCCTCTCACTACTCTCAGCCGGTCCAACTGGTCATCCAGCGCACGGTTCCTAGGATCATTTTGACCACGAGGATCATAAAACAGAACTCCATTACAAACCACAGCCCTTTCAGTAGATACAAAATAGGTCGGATAAACAACAGGGCAAAGAGTCCTAAAATGAATCGCATGTTCTTTTCTCTCTCTTTCTTTTTTCCTATTATACCCTTATCCTATAGAGCTGTCCAACAAAAAAACCACCCTAGAAATCTAGGATGGCTTTTCAAAATGCAATTATTTAACTGCTTCTTTAAGAGCTTTACCAGCTTTGAATGCTGGAACTTTAGAAGCTGCGATTTTGATTTCTTTACCAGTTTGTGGGTTGCGACCTTTACGAGCTGCACGTTCACGAACTTCGAAGTTACCGAAACCGATCAATTGAACTTTTTCACCTTTTGAAAGGTATTCTGAAACAGCTGCAAATACAGCGTCAACTGCTGCTGCTGAGTCTTTTTTAGTCAATTCTGTAGCTTCTGCCACTTTTGCGATCAAATCTTGTTTGTTAGCCATTTAACAAATCCTCCAAATTTTTTTAGGCTTTACGCCTTAACAGTACTATAATATCTAAAAAAAGCCTTTAGGTCAAGTACTAAACCTGTTTTTTCAAACATTTATTCAGCTTATTCGTAGCGCACCAAAACTGCAAATGCATTCTCACCTGTATGGGTTTGAATAATCGATCCAGTTTCTAGAACTGGGATCGCTTTTTCAACGAGCGATTGCAACTGAGCCTTCATTTCATTGGCCCACTCTGGTGTTCCTGCATAAGAGATTCCGATCTCAGCTACCTTCTTGTGGGATAGTTTTTCTACCAATTCATCCACCCACTTCTTAAAAGTCTTGTTCCCACGCCCTTTGACGATCGGTTCTAACTGATGGTCCTTCATTTCCATCACGACACGGATATTGAGAAGAGAGCTCAAAAGGCCTGTTACACGGCCAATGCGACCACCTTTAACCAGATTTTCCAAAGTAGATACGCCGATATACAACTCTGTCTTTTCTTTGACTTCTTCAATACGAGCTAAAACGGTGTCTAGATCTGCTCCTTCTTTAGCCAACTTGGCTGCTTCAACGACTTGGAACTTCATGGCTTGGTCTGTAAAGCCACTATCAATCACAGTCACTTCTGCTCCTGACAGGGTTGCTCCTTGACGTGCCGCCTCTACTGTTCCTGACAAGGCATGAGACATATGAATCGAAACGATATGTGCTCCGTCTGCTGCTAACTTTTCATAAATTTCCGCAAAAACTCCAACGGGTGGTTGGCTGGTCTTTGGAAGATTTTTACTAGACTGCATTAAGCGCAAGAAGTCTCCTTCACCCAACTCACTGTCAGAATAAAGGACTCCATCCACCATAACAGAAAGCGGCACAATTGTAATGCCATATTCTTCAACCACTTCAGGCTCAATTGTAATAGATGAGTCTGTAACTATTTTAATATTTGCCATATATTCCTATACTCTTCCTAGAATGTTCTTCTTTCATTATATCAAAAAACACAGGGTTTTGCAGTGAAAGATAACTAGTTCGGCTCCCTTAATCATCTGCAGCAGAAAAACCTGTATTGTGAAGGATATGGTCTTGGACAATTCCTTGATCATCCAAGAGCAACCCATGGAGAACCCCTCCATAAACAGCGCCTCCATCGACACCCATCTTCTGATCTGAAATCCAAAGATTTTCGGTACCGACTGGCTCATTGAGCAGTCCATAGACCGGTGTATGACCAAAGACGATCCATTTGCCTGTCTGATTCTCCGCTTCATGGAATGGTTTTCGGATCCAGACCTTTTGGTAGTCACTGGTTTCCCGCCAATTTTCAAGGGTTAGATCCACACCGGCATGAACAAAGTAATAGCTCTCTGTCTCATAGTCAAAGGGCAAACTGCGGATGAAGGCCACCAATTCAGGAACAGTGCTCTCTACTGCTTGCGCATCTACAACCCCATCTACAGGAGCATCGAGCGGGCGTCCCAATAGAGAATTAATGGTCGTATCGCCACCATTTCTTCGGTAGTGGTCATAACGTTCTTCTGGATTGTCCAACCAAGCTAAAAACATGTACTCGTGGTTTCCGGAAAGGCAAACAGCTCCGTGATGGTCTACGTAGTCTTTTACGATCTCAATCGATCGTTTGCTGTTTTCACCTCGATCTATCAAATCCCCTAAAAAGACCAATTGAGCTTTTCCGTCCCACTCTGTCATGAGCTCTTCTAGCATTTGTGCTTTCCCGTGAATATCTCCGACTACAAAGTATGTTGACATGGTTATAAACCTTCTTTCTCTTAACGCTTGAGAAGTTGCTCTGCCTGTTGACGGGCAGCTTCCGTTAGATCCTCTCCTGCCAGCATCTTGGCAATTTCTT
>CAJZGQ010000155.1 GCA_916048115.1 uncultured Streptococcus sp.
AGAGGAAGAATAAAAAGAGTTACAAGAATGGAAAATGGGCAAACAAAGTGAGCCCGTACGGCTACCCAGAGGCAAGTCGGAGACTTGCTAAAGGGATAGGCACCGCTGTACTGCTATATGGGGATTTTTGAAACGTTAGGTTCAAAAATCAGTTGGCTAAATCCACTTTGATGAGACTGTTGGAAATCGATGTCAAGGAGACAGAAGATTTCCAACAGTCTCACAAAGTTAGTTAGCGACGTCCCCAGTACCTAAGGTGCCTATCAAAAAGAAGAATTTTGTAAAGGAAAAAACATGACAAAAAACTTATTAGTAGAACTTGGACTTGAAGAGTTGCCAGCCTACGTTGTCACACCAAGTGAAAAACAACTCGGTGAGAAAATGGCAGCCTTCTTGGATGACAACCGTCTTTCATACGAAAGCATTCAAACCTTCTCAACACCACGCCGTTTGGCCGTCCGTGTGATTGGTTTAGCTGACCAACAATCGGATTTGACTGAAGATTTTAAAGGACCTTCTAAGAAAATCGCCTTGGATGCAGATGGAAACTTCTCAAAAGCGGCTCAAGGATTCGTCCGTGGGAAAGGTTTGACTGTTGATGATATCGAATTCCGTGAAGTCAAAGGGGAAGAGTACGTTTATGTCACGAAACACGAAGCTGGAAAACCAGCTAAAGAAGTTTTGGCTGGCGTTCCAGAAGTGCTTGCTTCATTGACCTTCCCTGTCAGCATGCACTGGGCTAACAACACATTTGAATACATTCGCCCAGTTCATACCTTGATTGTCCTTTTGGGTGATGAAGCGCTTGACCTAGACTTCTTGGATATCAAGTCAGGTCGTGTGAGTCGCGGACACCGTTTCCTTGGACATGAAGTGGAAATTACCAATGCGGATTCGTACGAAGAAGACCTTCGTACCGTTTACGTCATTGCAGACAGCAAAGAACGTGAAAACATGATTCGTGAGCAAATCAAGGCCATCGAAGCAGAACAAGATGTTCAGGTTCAAATCGAAGAAGGACTTTTGAATGAAGTCTTGAACCTGGTGGAATACCCAACTGCCTTTATGGGAAGCTTCGACACCAAATATTTGGACGTTCCAGAAGAAGTCTTGGTGACCTCAATGGAAACGCACCAACGGTATTTTGTTGTACGTGACCTTGATGGTCAGCTGAAACCAAACTTCATCTCCGTCCGTAATGGGAACGCTGAGCACTTGGAAAATGTTATCCGAGGAAATGAAAAAGTCTTGGTGGCACGTCTTGAAGATGGTGAATTCTTCTGGCGTGAAGACCAAAAATTGAAGATTGAAGACCTCGTTGCTAAATTGGCCAACGTGACCTTCCATGAAAAAATTGGTTCTCTTTCAGAACACATGGCGCGTGCTGGTGTTATTGCAGCGTCGCTAGCTGAGCAAGCTGGTTTGACTGCTGAAGAAACGGCAGCCGTTGCTCGTGCAGCTGAAATCTACAAATTTGACCTCTTGACGGGTATGGTCGGAGAGTTCGATGAATTGCAAGGAATCATGGGTGAAAAATATGCCCTCCTTGCTGGTGAGGATGCTGCGGTAGCGACAGCTATCCGTGAGCACTACCTTCCTGATGCAGCAGACGGAGCTCTTCCAGAGACTAAGGTTGGTGCTATTCTTGCCCTTGCAGATAAATTGGATACCCTCCTTTCATTCTTCTCAGTTGGCTTGATTCCATCAGGTTCAAATGACCCTTATGCGCTTCGTCGTGCAACACAAGGGATTGTTCGTATCTTGGATGCCTTTGGTTGGCATATCCCTATGGATGAGTTGATTGACAGCCTTTACGCACTTTCATTTGATAGTCTTTCTTATGACAATCAAGCAGAAGTCATCAACTTCATCAAAGCGCGTGTGGACAAGATGATGGGACGCACATCAAAAGACATCAAAGAAGCCGTTCTTGCTGGTTCAAACTTCGTGGTTGCGGATATGCTTGAATCAGCTGACGCTCTCTCAGAAGCTGCTAAGACTGATGGTTACAAGGCAGCTGTTGAATCCCTCTCACGTGCCTTCAACTTGGCAGAAAAAGCAGATGCTTCAGTAGCAGTCGATGCCAGTCTCTTTGAAAATGATCAAGAAAAAGCCCTTGCTAAAGCAATTGAAGATCTTGAATTGACTGGTTCAGCTAGCGACAAATTGGCTCAACTCTTTGCTCTTAGCCCAGTCATTGATGCTTTCTTTGACAATACTATGGTAATGGCAGAAGATGAGGCTGTTAAAAACAACCGTTTGGCCCTTCTTGCAGGCCTTGTAGCGAAAGCTAATGCTGTCGCAGCCTTTAATCAATTGAACACAAAATAAGTACCTGATGACAGGTAGAAAGTAGGTTTTATTATGACACCTGAAAAAATTGCTCGGATCAATGAGCTTGCTAAAAAGAAAAAAACAGAAGGTTTGACTCCAGAAGAAGAAGTGGAGCAAGCAAAACTTCGTGAAGAATACATTGAGGGTTATCGTCGCTCCGTTCGTCACC